>DASXWF010001080.1:0-8836 GCA_036503835.1 Polyangiaceae bacterium
CTCATTGCACGTAGCGAGCCGGTGGCTCGGCGCGGGCTGATAACTCGCGTGGCTCGGTTCGACTCCGAGTGCGTGCACCGCCTTCCATCCCGACATGGCGGAACGGCATACGCAGCAGGCTGAGAACCTGTGCGCCTCGGCGCGTCCCGGTTCGAGTCCGGGTGTCGGGACCATTCACGAATCCGCACTCAATCCAAGGAGACCATTCCCATGCACACGCGAACTCTCTTGCTTACCCCCTGGTACTTCCCGATCAAGGTGCTCCGCTGGCAGGACGCCGTGAAGATGAAGTACGAGGAAACGGTGGACGTCATCGTCGAATACGAGGACGAAATCCGCTCGCCGTCCGTGACCTGGCGCGTCCCCGCGGTGGTACGCCTGCGCAGGATGGCGCGCTCCGAGAACCGGGGCGTGCGCTTCAGCCGGCGCAACGTGTACCAGCGTGACGGCTACATCTGCCAGTATTGCGGCGAAAAGAAGCCGGCGCGCGAGCTCAGCTACGATCACGTCGTCCCGCGTTCGGCGGGAGGGCGCACCGTCTGGGAAAACATCGTCACCGCGTGCCGGGACTGCAACGCACGCAAGGACGACCTCACCTGCGACGAGGCTGGAATGTGGCCGCGCACCGCGCCGCGCCGCCCGCATTCGCTGCCGCTGTCGCCGCCGCTGTTCGATCGTGACGTCCCCTCGGAGTGGCAGGGATTCACGGCCGGATTCGCGGACTGATCATCGACCCTGCCACTCAGGAAGGTGAAGGCTCGGTGGTGAGCCACCGGTCTCGAAAACCGGGGGTGTCTTCGGGCACAGCCGTTCGACTCGGCCTCCTTCCGCCACGGAAGCGAAAGAGCGCGTGGGCGCTCGCTTGGTTGCTACCCAATGCGCACCCTTCGGGGTGTTCGGTTCGACTCCGATCGCTTCCGCTCACATGCGCCAGGTTCGCGGCGCGTCGTCCGCGTGACGCGCCGCCACATTCCGCGCCTCTCGCAGCGTGGCCAGCACCGAGAGCGCCGAGGGCGGCCGCGCTGCGGCTTGTTTTTCGAGCAGGCTGAAGATTAGCCGCTCGAGCTCCACGGGGAGCGCGGGGCAGCGCTCGCGCAGGCCGGGCGTGGGATCGACCGCGATTTTCACCGCCAGCGCGAGCATGGATTCGGCGTAGAACGCCGGGTGACCAGCGAGGCACTCGTGCAGGATGCAGCCGAGGGAAAACAGGTCCGCCTGCGCGTCGATCGTGCCGCCGCGGAGCTGTTCGGGCGCGAGGTAGCCCGGCGTGCCCACGACCGCGCCGGACTTGGTCAGCGTACCCTTGCTCGCCGTGGTCTTGACCGAGCGCTCTCCGCCGGTCACGAGCGAGACGCCGAAATCACCGAGCTTGGCGAGCTCGAACCTGCCCTCGGGAAGCAGCACGTTCGACGGCTTGAGATCGCGGTGCACGATGTCCGCCGCGTGGACCGCCGCGAGCGCCTCCGCCAGCCGCTCGCCGAGCTCCAGCGTCTCGCCGATGGAGAGCGGCCCTGCCTGCAGGCGGCTCGCGAGGTCCGCGCCGTTGACCCACTCCATCGCCAGGAAGAGCTCGCCCGCCGGTGACACCCCGTGCGCCACGTAGCGTACGATCGCGGGATGCGTGAGGCGCGAAAGCACCCGCGCTTCGCGAAAGAAGCGTCGCGGATCGACGTTTCGCGTCAACACCTTTACGGCGCACGGCGCGCCGTTCCACTTGTCGACCGCGCGGTACACGACACCCATTCCGCCGCGTCCGAGCTCGTGCTCGAGCAGGAAGCGCTGCGCCAGGGTCTCGCCCAGCATCGGCACAACCTAGTGCAGCGCAAGCGAGATAGGGTCAACTTTTAGCGTGGGCGCTGCACTAGGGCGGACGCGAAGCGGACGCGGGGTCCGGGGCAAAAGCCCCGGTGAAACGCGTGGGGCACGCCCCGCGAAGCGGGGCCAATCATCGCTCGCGATGATTGCGCGCATCTCATGCGCGGTGCACTAGGCGCACTTCCGCGACGCCGCCAGTGGGTCGTCCAGGGCTCGGCGGCGTCGCCGGCGCGCCCCGAGCTCAGTCCTGCCGGTAGTCGTCGAGGGCGAGGCCGTACTGTTCGATCCAGCGATACACCTGCTTGCGCGAGCGGCCCGCCGCGCGCGCGATGTCGGCGACGACGCCGCGATGCGTGGCCAAAAGCCGGATCAGCTCGTCGCGGCTCGGCGCGGGCAGGTCGGGTGGATTCTCGGAAGGAGAGCGCTCTCTGGCATCCACGGTGTCGTCGAAGGCCGTCGGCGCGACCGGGCGCTCGCTCGGGCTCGAGCCGAGCGCGCGCTCGAGCAACGAAAGGTCCCAGCGCGCGCGTCCCGCCCCGCGCACGCGTAGCTGGGTCGCGACGCGCCGGAGATCGCGAACGTTGTGCGGATAGTCGTGGATCAGGAGCGCCTCGACGAGCTCCGGCGAAAATTCGGCGGTCGTGCCTTCGAGCAGGTGAAGGAGCGTCGGCAGCACGTCCTCACGACGGACGCGCAGCGGCGGCAGCTCCAGCACGAATTCCGAGATGCGCGCGAACAGATCGGCGCGGAAGCGTTCGCGATCCGAAAGATCGCGGTTCGTCGCCGCCACGATGCGCACGTCGCACGGCACGGGCTGCGTCGAACCGACGGGCGTCACGCTGCGTTCCTCGAGCGCCCGCAACAGCTTCGGCTGCACGAGCAGCGGCAATTCGCCGATCTCGTCGAGGAAGAGCGTGCCGCCTTCGGCCGCGCGAATGAAACCCCGCGCTTCGGCTTTGGCGCCCGTGAACGCGCCCGCGAGGTGTCCGAAAAACTGGCTCTCCGCCAGCGCCTCCGGAATCGCCGCGCAGTTCACGGCGACGAAGGCGCCCGTCCGACGGCTCTCGTCGTGAAGGGCGCGCGCCACGAGCTCCTTGCCGGTCCCCGATTCGCCGAGGATCACGACGGTGGCATCGGAGCTGCCCACGAGCGGCAAGGTCTTGCGCAGCGCCCGCAGCGGGGCCGAGACGCCGACGATCCCGGAGCGGGCGGCGCTCGGTTCCAGCGCTTCGCCCTCGTGCTCGAAGCGATAGAGAAAGAAGCTGTCGCCGACGCGCACGACGTCGCCCGGGCGGAGCGGCGTTGGTCCCGTGATGCGCTGACCTTGGACGAACGTCCCGCTCTTGCTCGAATCCTCTAGGGTCGCCTGCCCGGACTGGATGTCGAAGATCAGTCGCGCGTGTTGGCGTGAAACGCGCTCGTCGTCCGGAAACCAGAGCCCTTCGGCGCCCACCGCGCGGCCCACGTCGATCTCGGCCCGGTCGAACCGGTGGCGTGCCGAGAGCTCCGCCTTCGCTCCGAGCACGCTGACGACGGGTACCCGTCGCTCGCTGTGAGGAGGCTTCTGCGGATCGACGGTGGTCTTCCAGACTTTCACGCGAGCGGAAGTAGTTTACCGAAGGGAGTGAAAAGCCGGGACCCGCATCCGAGCCGGCCCGTCGGCTGAACGTGCAAAGCTCAGAAGCGGGCGTCGAGTTGGACGTGGCCCGCCGGGCTCACGCGGACTGTCCCAGCCGGCGCCGACGAACGCGAGGGTCCCTCGAGGATCAGCAGCGTCACACCCGCGACGGCTCCACACGCCGCGACGATGACTCCGACATTTGCCACGGTAGAGGCGGTCTCGAAGCGGTCGATGGTCGCCCGCGCCGACTCGGGGCAGCCGCCCTGGCTCGAGCAGACACGCCGGAGGTCGTCGGCGGCGTTCGCCGCGACGACGCCGCTCACGAGCGCGGCGAGGACGCCGGTTCCAGCGAGCGCGAAGCTCGAGATGGCCCAGGGACGCAACGTGGGTTTCGCGGCTTCGCTCTTCGGTCGCGGCGCGATGGGCGGCGGTGGCGAGCTTTCGTGCGTCACGGGTTCGGGCGGCTTCGTCACCGGCTCGGCTCGGCGTTCCGGCCAGGCAAAGACCGTAGTGGTGCCCGACGCCAGCAGGAGGTCTAAAGTTTGAGTGTCGCCGGCACCACGGACCTCCATGCGATGGCGCCCGGGGTTCAGAACCAGTGTTCCTCCGCGGGTGAGGTCCGCCTGCGGCGAGGGCTCTTCCCGCGCAGGAAACCAATATTCTTGGCCGCCGATCTCGACGGCCACGAGCGCTCCGCCGTCGACGGACACGACGAGCGCTTCTCGGGTGCTGGGAAGCGAGACGGCTGCAGTTCGCCCGCGGAGCGTAGCCAGCGCGATTTCGGCGTTCGAGCGCCGTTCGGTGGTGAGGCCGCGCAGCGGTTCCCGCTCCGTGAGGACGAGGGCCGCGAGCGTGTCGCGGTAGGCTGCGGCCGGATCCCCGAGTTTTTCGTGGCAGTAGCCGAGGTTGTAAAGCGTCGTCGCGTGCGGGTACGAGCGGTACGACTCGGCGTAGAGCGCCAGCGCCTCCGACCAGCGCTCCGATCGGGCGAGCGCGGAGGCGAGCCGGAATTGGTCGCGAGCTCGCGCGACGTCCTCGCGGCTCTCCGACTCTGCGGCGCCCGGCAAGGTCTCGTCGGTTCCGGCGCTCTGGGCGAGGACGGAGTTCGGCCACGCGAGCGCCAGCGCCGCTACCGTAAGGACGCGGCGCAAACTCACGACGATAGACCCCCCGACTGCCCGAGCAGAACGATCCGTCCTCCCGGCGCCCAGAGCTCGGCCTTTGCGTCGCTTCCCGCGGAGCGCCGGGGGAGCGTCCTGTTTTCCGCGACGTGGTAGTCGGGAGCATCGAGCGTCTGCTGGCACCCGAGAGCCAGCCCAGGGGGCCCGAAGGAAAGAAGCGATGGCAAGCGCCTCAGGCTGCCACGCTGCTGTGCCAAGTGGCAAACCTGTGCTCGTAAATACTGGATTACACGAGAGATTGTTTGGTTGGCACGTTTGGCACAGTCGCCGCTCGCGGCGTCTTGCTCCGGCCACGCTCGCCGAGAGGTGCTTGTCACATCCTTCTCGCGTTCTCGAGGGACGGCGCCGTACTGCAACGGCGTGACAGCGAGAGCCCGAGGCCCGAAATCCTCGCGGAAAGTGCGAACGCGCGTCCCGGTATGCCCCTTGCTGTCGGTCGGGGCGACCGAGGGACCACGCCATGAAGACAGCCGCACTGATCGCGCTCGCCACCTGTGTATTTGCGTTTGGCTGCAGTGGGGCCGTGGGCGTCGAAGAGACCCCCACGGCCAAGGCTGACACCGAGGGCCTCAGCTCGAATAACTGGGTCGGCTGGTCGCCGCTCCCGGCCCGCGCGAACGGCTTCGCCGATAGTCCGGCTGTCATCCGGCTCTCGGACAACACCCTCGAGGTGATTGCGCGGGACGCGGTCGACAACCGGCTCTTGCGAAGTCGGAAGATCGGTTACAACGGTGCGTGGTCCGCGTGGGGAGCGACGTTCGGCAACGACGCGTTCATCGGGAAACCGGCGGCGGTCGGTCTCGACGAAGACTATCCCGGTTCGGGCAAGTACGTCGTCTTCGCGCAGAAGGCCGACGGTCGCTATTACACGCGTTACATGCCGGTCGGGGGTAATCCGTTGAGCCCCTGGACCGCGATCTCGAACGATGTCTTCGAGAGCTCCCCGGCCGTCGCCATCGCCGGACGTGTCATGTGGGTCGTGGGACGCAAGAGCGACGGCCTCCTCTACGAGACGCACCAGACGCTGGGCTACGTCGAGCCGTACACGATCGGCGCGTTCACGCCGTTCGCGCCGCTTCCCGGGCCGCCCGAGACGGACTTCATCGGGAACCCGGCCGTCTCGGGCTCGGCGTTCTGGAAGACCGGTGGTCCCACGTTTTACACGCGCCTCCGGAACAACTATTTCGTGATGAACGAGCTCTACCGCGACGGGACGTTTTCGGGGTGGCAGCGGTTCGGCACGGAGGGGTTCGCCTCCGAGCCCGCGGTCACGAGCTCCTACCGGGTCGCGGTGGCGACGGTCTTCGGGAAGAGCCGCCCCAGCAATCGAATCTTTCAGCAAACCGGCTTCCTCGGCGAATGGGACGCGGGCTCCGAGCTCGGAACGAACTCGTTCGTCGCCGCGCCGGCGGCGGTCGACGGGACGTACTCCTACGGCGGCCCGGGACTCGGGCTTCTTCATCACGTCGTCGCCAAGACCGCCGACGGACAGCTCCACATGAACAGCCAGCGCAACTCGGGCGCGCGGCGCCGCGCTTGTGACGAGCTGAACGCGCTCCGGCAGAAGGTGCCGCACGTGAGGCCGATCTTGCTTCCGGCCGAAGCAGCCGATTTCACGCTCAACACCGGCGATGCGCTCGTCGCGAGAAATCTCGACGGCGTCCGTCTCGACAGGACGCCGCCGGTCGTCGGCACGCCGAACCCGCCTTACGCTTCCATCTACACCGACGATGCCCCGGCTGGTCAGGCGCCCTTTCTCACGGGAGCGATCCAGTCCTTCCGCCACGAGCACTTCCAGAACGAATTCATGCTGAGCGGGCGCCGGACCTACGGCGCCGCCGACTACGCCGCGATCAGGGGATTTCGGTTCCTCCAGACAGCCGACAGGAACCTCGCGCAGCAGGGACACATGCCGCCCGAGACGAAGTGGGCGCGGATCGTCGGCTTCGATTGGAAGAAGTGGATGCGGGACCACTCTCTCGACGACGGTCAGTGGCCACAAGGCCAGTGGCAGAAGCTCGCCGATCTCGATCTCGTCGCTTTGCTCACGGCCGAAGGCTTCCCCGTGCTGCCGCAGGGAATAGCCTGGGGACAGGAAGCCGTGCTGATGCTCGACATCGAGAACCCGGTGCTCGCTCCGGAGGCGCTGCGGCTCGAGCCGTTTTACCCCGCGAACGGCAGCGCCGAAGAGAAGGCCGAGTTCGAGGCGGACTACTACGCGGGTGCTCGCGCGATGTTCACGGCACCCGTCGATGTCGCGCGCGCGCGCGGCTACTCGTTCGTTTCGATCTACGGCTGGCAGCCGGTTCCACGCAAATGGTGGGGCCTGGAGAACGTTCAGGTGGATCCCGCGACGGACTTCGCCTGGAACACCTACGGCAGGGACATCTACCAGAAGGTCGACGGCATCAACCCCAGCGTCTACTCCTTCTATTGGGATCCGAAGAACCTCGCGTACACGCTCGCGACCATCGATCTCAACCTGGCGATGCTGCGGAACGAGAGCGCGCGCAAGCAGGTGCGCCCGTATTTCTGGGCCAAGCTCCATGGCGGTGGTGACGGCAACCGCTGGTGGAAGCACCAACCGGCGGCGACGGAGGAAGTGCGCGCGCTGACCGCGATGGGGTTTTTCACGGGCGCCGACGGCCACGTGCAATGGGATTACACCGGCAACGCCGCCACCACGGCCTTCTCGGTTCCCTCCCTTCCCGACCCGACCCCCGCTCCGGGCGGCTATCGGATGATCGGCAAAGCCTTCCGACACATACCCTTACCGCCGCACGCCGGTACGACGAACTTCCAGCGCTATCAGGTGATCTACATCAGCCACGTCGATCTGAACGGCAACGCCTACTTTCAGCTCGTCAACCCGACGCTGCCGGAACCGTACGGCATCGCCCCCGACAAGCCGAGGTACCAGTTGCCGGGCAGCACGCTGCGCACGTACTTGCGGGCGGACTCGGAGGCGTACGCGGGGGTGTTCGAGGGCATGGCGCTCGTCAAGCCGTTCGAGGTATCGCTCCGAACGGGCGAGGTGAAGATCGACGTGCCCGCGCAGGTACAGTTTCGCGACGACCTCGCCGTTTCACGCCGCGTGAAGTCCGAGGGTCTGCATGTCCTGATCGCGAACTCACCGCGGGCCGTGTACGGCGGCCAGACGCAGACGATCGTGCTCCAGAACTTCGACGGGCGGCCGGGGCGCACGCTGCGCGTTCCCGCGGACGCCGAGACACGCATCTGGGCGTTGCTGGAAACACCGTGCGATTGAGTGATCCGCGCTTCAGGCGTCGGCGAGGCTCTCGATTTCCGTTTCGAGAGCTTCCCACTCGCTCGTCAGCCGTTCGATGCGTTGGGCGAGCTCCCGCTCTTCGAGCTCGAGCTTGGCGATCTGGTCGGGCGCCGTGCGTGAGTAAAACTCCGGATCGCCCCACTGTTCCTTGAGCTGTTTGCTGCGGATCTCCGCGACCTCGATGTCGGCGAGCACGCGGTCGCGCTGGACGGGGAGCTGCTTCTTGCGGTTCGCGCGGCGCTTCTGAGCTTCCCACGAGAGCGTGGCGGCTGCGGGTTGCGCGGCATCCGCCCTGTCGCGCTTGGCGCGCAGCACTACCGCCTCCGCGTCCAGGTGGTCGTCGCCCGAGCGCGCCAGGTATTCGTCGTAGGTACCGGGAAAGTCGCGGAAGCCCTGGGGCGTGACTTCGAGGATGCGGGTGGCGAGCGCGGAAACGAACGCGCGATCGTGCGACACGAAGAGCAGCGTACCCTCGAACTCGAGCAGGGCTTCCACGAGCGCCTGGATCGATTCGAGGTCGAGATGGTTGGTGGGCTCGTCGAGCACGAGCACGTTCGGGTTCTGCACCATGACACGGCAGAACACGACGCGCGCCGCCTCCCCGCCGGAGAGCGCCGCCACCTTCTTGTGCACGTCGTCCCCGGAGAACAACACGCGTCCGAGCTGGCCCCGAATCACGCTCGGTCCGTCGAGCGGCAGGGCGTCCGAGATGATCCCGAGCGGCGTCGCCGCCGGATCGAGCAGGATTTCTCGGTGATCCTGGGGGAAGTAGCCGACGTGCGCCTCGTGGCCCCAGCTGACCTTGCCGGCGTCCGAGTTCACGTTGGCGGTCGCGATCTTCAACAGCGTGGATTTGCCGAGGCCGTTCGGACCGATGATCGCGACGCGCTCGCCGCGGCGCACGAGCAGCGAAACGTCGCGGAGTACCGT
>DASXWF010001081.1:0-16171 GCA_036503835.1 Polyangiaceae bacterium
CGCGGCGAGCACGGGATCGGGATACACCGTCCCGCGCGCGTTGCGCAGCGTGGCGACGTGATCGATGTTGACGTGAAGCCGGACCATGGGCACGGAGCCTACGGCGGCGGACCGCGTCGCACCAAGGGACAGTCCGACAAAATCTCGCAGACAGGGTACTCTCCCCGGGAGGCCAGCTTGTCCCAGGCGAAGCGTCGCAAGCAGGGGTCGCGCGGAAAGCGCGGCCTCGCCGTCATCGCGCTCGTCGCGGCGGTAGTCGGCGGCGCGCTGGCGCTCGCGCGACGGGAACGCCCGGCCCCCTCGAGCGCGCCGAGCGCCGGTACCGGAGCTCCGGGCGCCCGGGCCGCTCGTGACGCCGGAGCCGATGCGCTGCCGCTGGACGCCGCAGCGCCGGACGCCGCCGTCGACGCCGCTCCCCCGTACATCGAGCTCGACGGCGGAACGCTGGCCGAGAAAAACGAAGCGTTGATCGTCAACATGAAGAACGCGCTCGCGCTCGACGACACCGCGGTCGCGGCCGTGCGCGCCGTCTTCGCGGCCTCCGAGTACATCGGCCAGGGCAACCCGAAGGCCACGCAGCATCCGATGACGCGCGCGGAGTGCCGGGAGCGGCGCGCGCAGGCGCCGCGGCTCGCCGCGCCGGATCCCCGCTGTGGGGCGGCGAACATGGTCCCGCTCTACGATCCCGCCGCGAACGAGACGCCCGCCGTCTCCAAGACTTGCATCGACCAGTTCGAGTTTCCGAACATCGCCTGCGAGTATCCCGTCGTGTGGGTTCGCGCGAACGAGGCGCAGGCGCTCTGCCACGCGCTCGGCAAGCGCCTGTGCGACGCGCACGAATGGGAAGGCGGCTGCGCCGGCGCGCTCAAGAGCCCCGAATCCGAGTACCCCTTCGACCCGCGCCGCATCCAGATGGCCTACGACCACAACAAAGATCGCGAGATCGTCTGGTCGTACGGCAAGGAACAGAACCAGGCGCTCTGCGCGACGGGCTCCCGGAAATCACCGAAGTGTCTCACCCCGAGCTGGAGCGGGTGCGGCTCGAACGATTATCCGGCGGGCGCGTTCCCGGCGTGCGTGAGCCCGCTCGGCGTCTACGACTTGCACGGCAACGCGGCCGAACACATGAACTTCCCCCGCAAGCTCGAAGAGCTCGGCAGCCGCGGCGGCTCGGGCGAGACCGAGATGAAGGGCAGCTGGTTCATCTTCCTGCGCGAAACCGCGCACCTCGACGACTGCCGCTGGCGCGCCCCCGACTGGCACGTCTCGCGCATCGACGACCCCAACAGCCACCGCAACTACCACCTCGGCTTCCGCTGCTGCAAAGACCTACGCTAGCGCCGGGGCATGCTTGGGACGAGAGACGAGCCTGGAGACGTTGTGACGGCTGGGAGCTTCATTTTAGCCGCCAAGGCCGCCAAGGCCGCCAAGAGCGCCAAGGCCGCCAAGGGGAATTTTTTGTATTGAGGGATGAGCGGTGACTGACGAATTGCAGCCAACCCCCAAATCTCCTTGGCGCTCTTGGCGCTCTTGGCGGCCTTGGCGGCAAAAAAACCGCTTCAGCCACCAAGACCTGCCAGGGTCGAGACGACCTCTCAGTCAGCGCCGGCGCCTAGATCCCAGTCCTCGCCCAATGTCTCGGCTTTGGGAGTGGGGAGGGGTTCGCCTTTGGGGCCGTCGCGGCGGACGATCATGGTCTGGCGGATGGCCGTGTCTTCGTTCTCGCGCGCGACGACGGTGATGACGTTGATGCCGGGCTGGAGGTCGGCGTCGAACGCAAAATCGAGGCGCTTCTGGTCGGCGGCCTTGCGGTTCGACCGGTAGAAGACCTTGCGCGGACCGACGAACACGAACACGTCCTGGACTCGATCGGCGTCCGTGGCGCGCCCGGAGACGCGCACCTTCGTGTCGCGGGTCGCGAGGCTCGCGGGGGTCACCTCGAGCAGCGGGGGCGAATGGCTGAGCACCGGTTCGAACACGACCTTCGGCGTGCCGCCCGCCGCCGTCTTGAGCGCGCGGGTTTCGACGAACCCGAAGCGCTGATCGCCGAGGCTCACCTTCGTGAAATCGGCGAACGTCCCGAGCCGCTCCAGCAGCGACCCCTTGGCGACCTGTCCGACGACGGGCGCCAGCCCGACCGGCTGCCCGCGCACCGCAGTGGGCCCCGAAAGGCTCACCAGGCCCGTCGCCGGCTGAATCGCGAGCGCGCTCTTCACGACGCTGAGCTTCGCCTTCTCGCTCGAGACCACGCGCAGATCGCGATCGGCCACGCTGATCTCGACGTTCGCCGTCGACTCCGCCAGTCGATCGAGCACGTCGAACGTGAACGAGACCGCGCGCGTATCGCCCGGCTTCATGTTCGAGATGTCGAAGCGGCCGCCGTGAAGCAAGAGACCGTCACCGGTGAGATTGCGGAGATTGGCCTGCGTCTCGTACGACGCGCCCTTTCCCACGTTCTTCACGTTCAGGTAGATGGTGACGCCCTCGCCCAGCGCGATCTGCCCGTCGCCGTCGCCGGGCCGGTTGTCGGCCACCTGATAGTTGTAGGCGAAGATCGGGCGCGGCAGCGCGTTGATGGTCGGCCGGAGCTCACCGTCGCGCGGCGGCTCCGCGCCCTCCGCGGAGAAGCGGATGCGCACGATGTCCTGGCGCATTTCGGCGTCCTTCGGGACGCGGCAGACGCGCTTGGCGTCCTCCGGAACGGGCTTGGTGGAGCCGGGCTTCTTGCCCTCGAGCTCGCAGAAGCCGAAGGGCACGCTCGCGGTGCGCGTCTCGCCGGGCAGAATCTTGCCGAACGCGAGCTCCTTCTCGTCCCAGTACGGACCGTCGCTCTTGGTCGTGGCGCGGAGCTGATAGACCGGGAGCTTTCCCTTGTTCTTCACCGACACCGTGAGCGTCATCGCCTCGCCCGCGTTGATCGCGTCGTTCGCGCGATCCGTCGAGACCTTGAGCTCGTAGTCGTTCGCGGTGGGGCCGCCCGCGTAATCCTTCGGGGGCGTCGCCCAATCGACCCCGAGCTTGCCGAGATCGGCGCTGATCGCGTCGAGCTCGCCCTGCTGGAGCTTCTCGAGGTAGGGCTTGGCGACGCGCAGCTGATCGGCGCGCTTGCCGGCCGAAAGCTTGCTCACGAGGCCCTGCCCGACCTTGATCGGGAAGTCGAGCTCGAAGTCCTCGTCCACGTCGTCGCCGCGATCGCGGATTTCGGCGCGGGTCTTCTCCGGCAGGTTGTAGCGCAGCGTGAAGAACGGCCGCTCCGGGTTGCGGCGCGAAGCGCCGTTCAGGCTCTTCGTGAGGTCGCGCTCGCGGAGCGCGCGATCGGAGCGGAACAGATCCATCTCGAGCGTGTCGGCCGTCATCGGATCGAGCTCGATGTCGGGGGCCACGCCCACACCCTGGATCGAATAGTCGCCGGGCGTGAGGTACTGCGCGATCGTGAGCTTGAGCGCCGCGTTGTCGGGCGTCACGCGCGGGAACACGAGCTGCACGCTGCCCTTGCCGAACGTCGATTGCCCGACGATGACGGCGCGGCCGAGGTTCTTCAACGCGCCCGCGACGATCTCGCTCGCGCTGGCGCTCTGCCCGTTCACCAGCACGACGATCGGGTAGTCGGGCTCCGTGCCGGCGCGCGTCGCGCGCTTCTCGTCGCGCGGCTCCGACGAGCCCTGCGTCGCCACGATCACGCCGTCGTCGAGGAAGCGATCCGCGATCTGTGCCGCCTGATCGAGCAGGCCGCCGGGGTTGCTCCTGAGATCGAGCACCAGCCCCTTCAAGCGGTCCTTGCGATGGAGCTCGCCGAGCGCCTGATCGAGCTCGTCCGAAGAGCTCGCCTGGAAGCCCTTCAGCCGGATGTAGCCGATGCCGGGCTGCAGCATGCGGCTCTCCACGGATTTGACCTGGATTTCCTCGCGCACGAGCTCGAACGGCCGCGTGCCCTGCCAGCCCTCGGCCCCGTCGCGCTGCACCCAGATCGTGACCTTCGACCCCGGCTTGCCGCGCAGCCGCGAGACCGCGTCGTCGAGCGGCATGTTCAGCGTGGACTCGTTGTTGATCTTCGTGATGCGATCCATGCGGCGCAGGTTGGCGCGCCCTGCCGGCGTGCCCGCCATGGGCTTCATGATCGTGAGCATCTGATCGCGGATCGAGATCACGATGCCGAGCCCGCCGAAGTGACCGGAGGTCGACAGGTTCATCTCGCGGTACGCGTCAGGGCTCAGGAACACGCTGTGCGGGTCGAGCGTGCGCAGCATGCCGTTGCACGCCGCGTACTCGACCTCCCGGAGGTCGACCCCCGAGTCCTTGAGGTTCAGCTGCAAGAAGCTGAACACTTCGCGCAGCCGGGCGGCGACGTCCCAGGGCCCCTGCACGTTGTCGACGCGGAACTCCTTCGATTCGGTCTCGACCTGAACCGTGACCTTCGAGCTCTTCTCCTCGAAGGTGACGATGACCTGCGCCACCTCTTTCTGGATCTGGTTCAGAGCGCTCATGAACATCGCGCGTGGCTTGACGCGCGCGGGATCCACGTAGCGGTTGCGGATCGTGTTGAGCGTCTCCTTCACGGCGACGAGCTGCGTGAGGTCGTACGGCGCGGCGGACTGGCCCGGCGTCGCGACGGCGTGCGCGACGGCCAGGCCTCGCCAGAGCCCGCCGGTTCCGAAGTGAACCGCGAAGTACGAAGCCACTCCGAACACGCCCAGCACCACGACCAGGCGACCGAGTCGCTCGAGAAAGCGCAGCATCCAGCGGAATGTAGCGGACTCTGCCGGGCCGGACGAGGGCTCAGCGCGCGAAAGCGCCCGCCGCACGAACGCCGTTTTTATTCCCGATGCCCCGCAGGTCTACGGCGCGCTCGGCGCGGGGTCCCCTGCCAGGCCACCCTTCAGGTTTCCCGTCGCCGAGCCGGCGTTCGCCGGGGCCGGAGCGTCGTCCCGCACGGTACCCGTCGTCTCGTCCCGGCGGATCGAGTAGCGCACGAGCGCTCGGAGGGCTCGGTTGCGCTCGACGTTCCCGAGCACCATCTTGAGGTCCTCGTAGACCGAGGGATCCACCAGGAGCGCCCCCAGGGTGCCCTTGCCGGCGCGCAGATCCGCGACGATCTGCCTGAGGTCGCCGCTCATCGCGTTCATGTTGTGGACGAGCTCCTGGGAGCCCTCGCCGCCGTAGAGGATGCCCTTGGCGAGGCCGTCTCCCTCCCGGATGCCCTTGAGGGTCAACCGTACCTCGTCGGCGGCGCCTCCGAACTGAGCGACGGCCTTCGAGGATTCCTCCCCGTAGATGACCTCGTGCACCAGGCCGGGGCCCGTTTTCACGCGCTCCAGCACCTGGTTCACGCTCGAGCTCGTTCGGCCGAGCTCCCCGGACACGTGCTCCAGGTTGCGAACGAGCTGGGAGATGCGCTCTGCCTCCTGCGGATCGCTCATGACCCGGCCCACGTAGCCCTCGCGCTGGTCGACCGAACGGAGCACGTTGCTGAGGGAGGAGACCGCGCCCTTCAGATCCTTGTGGAGCTGCTCGTCCGAGAGGGAAGCGCTCGTACGTTCCAGGTTCTCGACCACCTTCTCCACCTTCACGGAGATGGTGCCGAGCTTGCTCATCATCGCCGTCATGTCCTCGGCCTCCTCGGACAGGATCTGGCTGCCCTCGGGCAGGCTGGACTTGCTGGCCGTGCCGATGGTGATGGTGATCATCTTGTCGCCGAGCAAGCCCTTGCTCTCGATCTCCGCGACGCTGTCGGCTTTGATACGGGCGGCCTGGTCGGACATCACCGAGATGGACACGTGGATCTTGCGGTCGTTCGGGTCCGGCGTGTAGCCGACCTTCGTCACCCGCCCGATGTCGACGCCGCCCATGCGTACGGGCGAGCCGGGGCTCAGCCCCTGCACGTTCGCGAACGCAGCCTGATACGGGATCTTGCGTTTGAAGAGCTGCCGCTCCTCCCCGATCATGAAGACGACGCCGCCGACCGCGGCGAGGCCGGCCAGTACGAACGCACCGACCTTGTATTCCCGGCTCCGTTTCATACGGCCTCACAAGTCTTGCGCGTTCGGGGCTCGCCGTCACGCGCTTGCCGGGCCGAACGGGGAGGACCTCTCGGGCCAGCCAAAATCGGCCGGTCCGTAGCCGCAGGCCCGTCACGTTTCTCGAGTCGCCGGACGTCGAAGGTGGTAAGCCCCGGCCGTCATGCGGCTTGCCTCCCTTCTGGCTCCGGACATCAAGCGCATCCTCGAGGAAGACCCCGAGCAGGTACGCGAGCTACTCGAGGACATCCACCCCGAGGACTTGGCCGACATCGTCGGCGACCTCGACCAGGAGGAGGCGGCCAAGCTGCTCGCGCGCATGCCGGCGGAGGACGCGGCGCCGATCTTCGAGCGCCTCGACGAGCACGAGCAGGAAGAGCTCGTCGAGCAGATGAAGCCCGAGGACGTCGCGGCGATCGCGAGCGAGATGCAGCCCGACGATCGCGCGGATCTGTTCTCGATCATGCCGCCGGGCGTCGCCGAGAACGTCCTCGAGACGCTCGAGAAGGTCGACCCCGAGGCCGCCGAGGACGTCCGCGAGCTCCAGAAGTACCCGGAGACCTCCGCCGGTCACTTGATGACGACCTCGTACGTCACGGCGTCGCCGGGCACCAGCGTGGCGCAGGCGTTCGACGCCGTGCGGGCGCACGCCGAGCACTCGAACACGCCCGTTTACAACGTGCACGCGCTCTCGTCCGATGGCCGCCTGCTCGGTCTGATCTCGCTGCGCGAGCTGATCATCGCCGCCAAGGACGGCCTGGACCAACCGATCGGCGAGCTGATGCGCACCAACATCATCAGCGTCACTCCGGAGATGGACCAGGAGGACGTCGCCCGGCGCATGGCCAAGTACGACATCAACGCCATGCCCGTGATCGACGCTTCGGGCGTGCTGCTCGGCATCATCACCATCGACGACATCGTGGACGTGCTCACGGCAGAACAGACCGAGGACGTGCAGAAGATCGGCGGTGTCGCGCCCCTCGAGGTTCCCTACTTCCAGACCGGCTTCTTCGCGTTCATCCGCAAGCGAGGCGTCTGGCTGCTCGTGCTCTTTTTCGGCGAGTTCTTCACGCAGATCGCGATGCGCCGCTACGATCACGTGTTCATGGCCATCCAGGGCGCCTCGCACTACGTGCCGCTCCTGATCAGCGCGGGCGGCAACTCCGGCTCTCAGTCCTCGACGCTGATCATCCGCGGGCTCGCCGTCGGGGATCTCAAGCCCGGCGACTGGTGGCGCGTGCTCTGGCGCGAAGCCGGCATGGGGCTCTGCCTCGGGCTCGGGCTCGCGGCCATCGGCTTCGCGCGGGTGATGATGTACCCGGAGCGGGACGTCCGGTTCGCGCTGACGGTCGCCGTCGCGCTCGTGGGCATCGTGTTCGCCGGCTGCACCGTCGGGTCGATGCTGCCGATCCTGCTCAAGCGCCTGCGCGTGGACCCGGCCACGAGCTCGACACCCTTCATCGCCAGCCTGGTCGACGTGACCGGCATCCTGATCTTCGTCTTCAGCGCGCAGTGGATCATGGCCGAGGTCGTGGCGGCCTACCGGCCGTGACGCGCTAAATGACCGTCCGCGCATCGGCGACACCGCTGGTGTCTCGTGCTCGTGCTCGTGCTCGTAATCCTGCTCGGACTCCTACTCGTCGTCGTGACTGGCTCAGCACCAATCATCGAGCGCATCGTTGTATGCCCTGGAAGATGATCGCCGCCAATCAGCCTCCGTCTTCGAGCACGAGAACGCGTCCGAATACGAGTCCGATCACGAGCACGAGCACGGGGGTTCCGGGCGTGTCTCCGATGCGTGGCCGGTGATCTAGCTGTTCAGCAACGCCTCGACGCTCTCCTTCACGGGCGCTCTGCCCTCGATGAAATCCGACACGCGCGGGTCCGGGGCCTCGCGAAACTCGTCCACCGTGCCCGCCATGATGATGCGGCCGGAATGGACCATCGCGATACGATCGCTGATCGAGAAGGCGCTGCGCATGTCGTGCGTCACGACGATGCTCGTGATGTTGAGCGCCTTCTGCAGGCCCGTGATCAGGTGGTTCACGCGCGCCGTGTTGATGGGATCGAGGCCGGTCGTGGGCTCGTCGTACAGCAGCACCTCGGGCTGAACGGCGACGGCGCGGGCCAGACCCACGCGCTTGCGCATGCCGCCCGACAGGTCGGCCGGGTTCATGTCCTCGATGCCCGGCAAGCCCACGAGCTCGAGCGCCCACTCCACGCGCTCCCGGCGCTGCTCGGGCTTCAGCGACTCGCGGAAATGCTCCTCGAGACCGTAGCCCACGTTCTCGCCGACCGTGAGCGAGTCGAACAGAGCGGCGCTCTGGAACAGCATGGCGATGCGCCGGCGCACGTCGCTGAGCTCCGCTTCCTCGAGCTTCGTGATCTCCTGACCGTCGAAGCGGATGCTGCCGGCATCGACGTGCAGGAGCCCGATCAGCATCTTCAGCATCACGCTCTTGCCGACGCCTGAGCCGCCGCAGATCGTGAGCACCTCTCCCCGGTAGATGTCGAGGTCGAGCCCCGCGTACACGATCTTCGGACCGAACGCCTTGCGCACGCGGGAGAAGCGAATCAGGGGCGCGTCCGGCACGGGTGAACGAGTCTAGCCCATCCGCGCGATGCGCGAGGCTAGCCGATCCGCGTGATGCGCGAGGCTAGCCGATCCGCGTGATCCGCAGTTCCACCGCGTCGCCGCCGCGGAAGCGGTCGGGGCGAAGCCGGCCGGAAACGACCACGCGCTCGCCGAGCTCGGCCGCGCGCGCGCCGAGGCACGGCCCGAACGCCCCCAGGCGCTCGCCGCCGTCGAGCTCGAGCTCGAGCTTCAAGTGCCCGCCCGTGACCTCCCGCGCCCGGAGCAGCTTGGCGTCGAGGCGCAGCTCCGGCGAGGGATTTCCCTCTCCGCACGGCTCGAGCAAGAAGAAGTCGCCGAGCACGCGCGACAGCTTGTCGCCCGTCGAGAGCGCGAGATCGTGGCGCGCCACGTCGAGCGCAGGCGCGCTTCCGCCGGCGAGCACGGACGCCTCGAACGCCTCGCGCAGCTCTTCGAGCCGCTCGATCGAAACCTCGAGCCCGGCCGCCGCCTGGTGGCCGCCGAAGCGCACGAGGAGCTCGCTCACGCGCGAGAGCGCGTCGTGCAGGCGCGAGCCGCGCGGACCGCGCACCGAACCGCGACCGTGGCCGTTCTCGAACCCGATCACGATCACCGGCCGTTCGAAGCGATCGGCGAGCCTGCCCGCGACGATGCCCACGATGCCGTGCCCCCAACCCTCGCGCCCGAGCACGAGCGCGGGCCGATCTTCCCAGCAGCGCTCGCGAATCTCCGCCTCGGCCTCGGCGATCATCCGATCCTGCACGGCGCGCCGGAGCTCGGTCTGCTGTTCGATGTCGCCGGCGAGCTGATCGGCGCGATCCTGGTTGGTTTCGAGCAGCAGCTCGAGCGCGATCGCCGGCGAACCCAGCCTGCCTGGCGCGTTCAGGCGCGGCGCGATCCGGAACGCGATGTCCTCGGCGCAGAGCCGGGCGCCGCGCTCCATCTTCGCGAGCTCCATCAAGGCGCGGAGGCCGGGCCTGCGCGCCTCCGAGAGCACGGCGAGCCCCGCTCGCACGAGCGCGCGGTTGTCGCCGACGAGCGGCGCCACGTCGGCCACCGTGCCGATCGCCACGAGATCGAGGACCTGTCGCAAGTCGAGCTTGCGCCCGAGTTCCGCCCGCACCGCCGCGCCGAGCGACAGCGCGAGCGCGCACGAAGCCAGCCCTTTTTCCGGGAAACCGCAGCCCGGCCGGTGCGGATTGAGGAACGCCAGCACGGGCAGCGGCTCGTCGGGGACCAGGTGATGGTCGATCACGATCACGTCGAGGCCGCGTGTCCGCAGGTCCGCGAGCGACACGTGATCGGACGAGCCGCAATCGCACGTCACGAGCAGACTCGCCCCGCTCGCGACGATGCGCTCCACCGCCTGCGGCGAGACACCGTACCCGCCCTCGAAGCGGCTCGCGATCAACGTCACCACGTCCGCGTCGACCGCCCGCAGGAGCTCCGTGAGCACGGCCGCGGCGGTGATGCCGTCGCAGTCGTAGTCGCCGAACACCGCGATCCGCTCGCGCGCCCGCACCGCGCGCGCCAGCCGATCGGCACCGATCGCGCGATCGAGCATGTTGGCCGGCGACGTGAGCTCGGCGAGGCGCGGGCTCAGGAAGCGCCGCACCTTGTCCACGTCCTGCATGCCCCGCTGCACGAGCCAGGCAGCCAGCGTGCGGGAGATCGAGAGCGCTCGCGCAAGCTCCCGCGCTTCCGGCGCTGCGTTGGCGTCGGAGCCGAGCGCGGGAGCCGGCAAGCCCATCCCCCAGGGCTAACCCGGGGGCACGTCGAACGTCAGTCTCGATCTTTTGGCGCGGACAGACTAGTTCAGCTCTTTCGGGTCGATGCTGGGCGGGTCGAGGGGCCGGGCTACGAATACCCAGCGCTCCTGCCCGTCGGGGCCGACGATGCGCACGTGCTCTTCGGGAACGGCGAGCAGCGTGATGCGTGGGCCGCGGGTGGAGGCTTCCACGTCGACGAGGCTCATGCCGTCGAGGACGCTCAATCCCTCGAGCGCCTGCGGAATGCTGAGCCCGGCGCGCCGTGACGCCTCGCGCAAATCCAAGCTGCGGTCGGCGTCGAACCCGCCGATCAGCTTCTCGGCTGACTCACACGCGGAGCGGTGCTCCTCCGACATTTGCGACCAGAGAGCATCCGGAAAACCGAGCGGTAGCCCACGCACCTGAGTCGCGCTCGCAATGGGTGGAGTGAACATCACCCCAACACATTAAGGACGGATCCCCGCGTGTCAATGAGCCGACCGTCCAGCGGGCCGGCTCCCCGGTGAGTCGGTTCCTACGCCGCAGTCTTCGACGACAGGGCCAGCGGGGCCGCCCGCTTGGGCCGCTTCTTCGAGGGCCCGCCACCGCCGCCACCACCGCCGCCCGCACCGCCGCCCTGGCCGATGCGCGAGAACAAGACCCGGTCGAGCCACTCGGTCACGGGGAGCGCGATGTAGATGGTCGAGTACGTGCCGAAGATCAGGCCGATGGTGATCGTGAGCGCGAAGTTCTTGAGCGTGCCCGTGCCCCACACGAAAAACGCGAGCAAGCTGATCTGCACGGTCGCGTTCGTGAGCAGGGTGCGGCCGAGCATTTCCGAGGTGCTCACGTTGATGAGCTCGCGGAAGCTGGCGCCCCGGAGCTTGCCGAGGTTCTCGCGGACGCGGTCGTAGATGACGACGGTGTCGTTCACCGAGTAGCCGACGATCGTGAGCAGCGCGGCGACCGTCGTCAGGTCGAACTCCTTCTTGATCACGATCAAGACGCCGACCGTGGCCAGGGCGTCGTGGACGAGCGCGACGATGCCGCCCGGAGCGAACCGCAGATCGAAGCGGAACGCCGTGTACGCCATGATGAACACGATCGCGATCAGCAGGCTCTTGACGGCGCTGTCGCGGAGCTGGGCTCCGGCGCGCGGGCCAATCCACTCGGCGCGCAGCGCCTCGTCGGGGGCCCGCGGTCCGAGCGCGCTCTTCAGGCTGTTGATCAGCTGATCGCCCTTGCTCATCAGCTGCACCTCGACCTTGTGGTCGCGCGCGTTCTGGACGAGCGGGTTGTTGTCGCCGGGGCGCAGGTGAATGGCCGAGATCGCGCTCACGCGCTCGCGCACCCAGGCGAGATCCGGTGCCGAAGAAAAGCGAGCCGTAACCTTGTCGCCGCCCGGACTGAACTTCACCTCGGTGGCCTGGCGTTCCGGCGTGCAGCCCTCCCCCTGCTGATTGAAGCAGAGAGCGCGCTCCACCTTGCTCTGAACCTCCTGGGAGAGGGTCGAGACCTCCTGAACGCGAATCATGTAGTGATTCGGGTTCTTCAGGTCGTCGATCTTGATCACGTCGGGCGTGCTGAACCCGCCCGCCCGCACGGCCTCCCGGATCTCGCTCGGCTCGACCTTGCCCTTGAAGGAGACCTCCACCTCGGTGCCGCCGCGGAAGTCGGTGCCGAGGTGCGCCTTGCCCATGAGGAGCAAGACCAGCGACCCGACCATGATGGTGAGGCTCACGCCGACGGCGACCGCCCGCCAGCGCATGAAATCGTAGACTTTCCCGCTCGAGAAGAAGCGCATGACTTAGCCCAGCGCCAGCTTTCCCTGCCGACCCAGCAGGCGCACCCACACGTCGAACATCACGCGCGTCATCGCGACGCCCGTGAACAGACTGCACACCACGCCGACGAGCAGCGTGGCGGCGAAGCCCTTGATCGGGCCGGTTCCGTACTGCATGAGGACCACGCCGGCGATGATGCTGGTGATGTGGCCGTCGAAAATCGCGCTGAAGGCGCGCTTGTAGCCGATCTCGACCGCCGCGCGCGGCGACTTGCCGAGGTCGACCTCCTCGCGGATGCGCTCGTTGATGAGCACGTTGGCGTCCACGCTCATGCCAATCGTGAGCGCGAGCCCCGCGATGCCCGGCAGCGTCATCGAAGCGCCGAAGGTCGCGAGGATCGCGAGCTGCAAGAACAGGTTCATGATCACCGCGATGTCGGCGATGAGCCCGGCGCGGTTGTAGTAGACGACCATGAAGATCAGCACGAGCACGCTGCCGCCGAGGGCGCCCTGCACCGCGAGATCGATGGCGTCGCGGCCGAGCGAGGGGCCGATGCGTTGCTCGTTCGAGGGGGAGATCGGCGCGGGCAGCGCGCCCGAGCGCAACACCAGCTCGAGCTTGCGTGCGTCGCGCAGCTGCGCTTCCGGATCGTTCGAGCCCAGCGTGATCTGCGCGTGGCCGCCGGGGATGCGCGACTGGATCACCGGCGCGCTCTCGACGCGGCCGTCCAGGATGATGGCGAAGCGGCGCTTGACGTTGTCACCCGTGATGCGCTCGAAGATGCGGCCGCCCTGCTCGGTGAAGGTGAGCGCGACGTGCCAGCCGCCGAGCGAGCTCGTGCCCTGATCGGCCTGCGCCGACGCGTCGCGCACCAGGTCGCCGGTGACGTCCGCGCGCGCCTTCAGGAGGTAGGTGCGAAACCCCGACTCCTCCTGCTTGAGCGTGACCTCGTCGACCGTGCGGTACGCGAGCTCGTAGCCGATCTCCCGATCGGGCGGCACGTCGAGCGTGGAGGTCCACTCCTTGAAGCGCTGGAGCGTCTGCTGGCTCGTCTCCTTCTCGCCCTTCTTCAGGAAGGCGTAGGTGACTTGCCGGGTGCGCACGTCGCCCTCCTTGTCCTTGCCGACGCTGACGTTCTCCTCGTAGAACTCGAGGCCGTCGGGGAGGCTGTCCGGGCTCGACTTCTCGCGCACGGTCTTCCAGAAATCGCTCTCGTCGTCGAGCAGCTTGAACTCGAGGCGCGCGGTCTGGCTGATGATGTCGCGGATCGTCGCGAAGCCCTTCTCGTCCTCGCCCGGCACCTCGACGATGATGTCTTCGTCGCGCGTGGAAACGGCGGCTTCTCGCAGCCCGAGCTCGTCCACGCGGCGGTTGATGATTTCCCGAGCCTGGCCGACCGCGCGCTCGCGGATGCCGCTCTCCACGCTCGAGCGAATGCGAAACTCGTAGTTTCGCTGATCCTGGCTGCGCGTGTAGGAGAGCTCCGCGCGGAAGCGCTCCAGGAAGCGCTCGTCGATCTTGGTCGGGTCGGCGCTCGGGCTGAGCTTCAGACGCAGGATGCCGGCCGGACGCCGCGGCGCTTCGATCTCCACCTTCTCGCGGAGCTTCGTGTACGTCTCTTCGGTCGGACGATCCTCGCCCTGGTGCAGGCCGTAGATCTTCGCGAGCTCGAGGCGCATGTCCTCGTAGTAGTGATCGCGCTTGTCCTTGACGGCCTCCTCGACGTCCACGGTGTAGACGAGACGCAGGCCGCCGCGCAGGTCGAGACCGGACACCAGGCGGAAGGTGACGTGCTCCTGGATGTATTGCGGACAGGGGAGGCGCCCGCCGCTCATGCCGTGAAACGTCGGCCAGAGCGCGAAAAACCCGAACGTCACCACCGCGAGGTTCAGGGCCGCGCGCATGCGCCAATTCAGGTCGATCACGTCGGCGGCCGCGAACGCCGACGCCAGCGAAAGCACGCCGAGCAGCAGCATCGGCCAGAAGCCGTCGACCCAGGCGGCGCCCGCGGCGCCCGCGGCGAACAGCGCGGCGAGCCAGAACGCCGCGCGGTGACCGCGCACGAGCGCGCCCGCGATCCCGAAACCGAGAGCGAGCACCCCGAAGATGGAGGTGAGGACGAGCGCCGGAGTGAGGGGCGGCATGGGTTCTCGTTACTTCTTCTCGGCGGCGGCCTGAGTTTCCGGCGTGTCCTTGCCGAGAATGCTCGAACGGAGCACGTCGACCTTCACGCCGGGCGCGATTTCGATCTTGGCGAAACGATCGGTCGTTTCGAGGTACTTGCCGGCGAGGCCGCTCTGCGTGAGCACTCGATCGCCTTTGGTGAGACCCGCGAGCAGCTTCTCCTGCTTCTTCGCCTGCGAGCGGCTGCTCCAGAACATGAGCAAGAGGAGCGGCGCCATCAGCGCCAGCATCAGCCAGAACCCACCGGCTCCCGGCGGTTCACCTGCGGGGCCGCTCGGGCCCGGACCAGGAGCGGTTGCAGGGCGATCGGGCTGGACCTCGCCCTGGCGGCCGGGCGCCGGCGGGACGACTTGAGACAGGAGCGCGGCCGATGACAAGTGAGGGATGCCTTCGTTTCCCGCAAAACGCGGGGGGCCGGCCTAATACCCAGGTTTCCGAGGCCGCGCAAGGACAGGGGGAATTTCCGGCCGGCGAGGCCAGCCGAACCCCGAGCAGAGGAACGATATCCACAGCCTCTCCCGAGCTCGGAGGGTGTGGCAACACGCTCCGATCCTGAACCCTTCCCACCCGGGACTCGAGAGTCTTTTCGAGTGAAGCGTTGCTTGACAGGGCGGGGGTCGGGTTGTACTCCCTCTACCCTGTTTTTCCCCAAGACAGCCGTGGCGGAACGTGAATCCGCGGACCCGAAGGCGCGTAGCTCAGTGGTAGAGCACTACCTTGACACGGTAGGGGTCGACAGTTCAATCCTGTCCGCGCCTACTAGCACTGGGTTATTTCGGCTCTCGCAGATCGAGATCCGATCGTTCAAGACTCGAGCGTCGTGTCGGACAGGGGACGCTTGCGGCGGCCCTGCCAGAGCACTGACCACGACCACGACTTCATGACCTCTCCTGCGCGTAAGACGCCAGGTGAGCTGCTGAAGGAGCGCGGTCAGCTCGCCGACGACATC
Source organism: Polyangiaceae bacterium (assembly GCA_036503835.1). GTDB lineage: Bacteria > Myxococcota_A > Polyangia > Polyangiales > Polyangiaceae > PMG-095. The sequence continues at coordinate 15,276 of DASXWF010001081.1, forward strand.
GTGGCCGTCCGGATCGGGACGCAGGTCGTGGACCTGCACACGCCGATCGATCCGAACGCCGACTTCGCGCCGATCCGCGCCACCGATCCCGACGGGCTCAGGGTGCTTCGCCACTCGGCGGCGCACGTGATGGCCGACGCGGTGCAGCGGCTGTTCCCCGGCACCCAGGTGACGATCGGACCCGCGATCGATTCGGGCTTCTATTACGATTTCGACCGCCCCGACGGTCCGTTCACGGAAGCCGATCTCGCCTCGATCGAAGCGGAGATGAAGTCGATCATCGCCGCCAAGAAGCCGTTCTGTCGCGAGGAGGTGAGCCGCGAAGCGGCTCACGAGCTCTTCGAGAAGATGGGCGAGAAGTTCAAGCTCGAGGTGCTCGACGCGATCCCGGGCGACGAAGCGATCGGGCTTTACCGCCACGGCAGCCCGGACCGTCCAGACGGAACCTGGGTCGATCTCTGCGAGGGGCCTCACATCCCGCACACCGGTCACATCGGCGCGGTGAAGCTCCTGTCCGTGGCCGGCGCCTACTGGCGCGGCAGCGAGAAGAACCCGATGCTCCAGCGCATCTACGGGACTGCGTTCCCGGATGCCGCTGCGCTCGAGACCCACCTCAAGCTGCTCGAGGAAGCACGCGCCCGCGATCACAGGAAGCTCGGCAAAGAGCTCGACCTGTTCATGTTCCACGAGTGGGCGCCGGGCATGCCGTTCCTGTTGCCGCGCGGCGCGAGCGTCTACAACCGCCTGATCGACTACCTGCGCTCGCTCTATCTCGAGCACGGTTACGAAGAGGTGATCACGCCGCAGGTCTTCGACAAGAAGCTGTTCGAGACCAGCGGGCACATCCCGAACTTCGTCGAAGGCCTCTACTTTCCGACCACCGCGGACGCGATGGC
>DASXWF010001082.1:0-3408 GCA_036503835.1 Polyangiaceae bacterium
GGGTGTTGGCGCCGTAATTGACGTTGGTCTGCCACTGCGCGGCCGCGGCAGGCGCGCTCGCGAGCAATACGGAGGCGAAGGGAAGCAAGGCAGCGGCGCAGGAGCGAAAGCGTGCAGACATTGAGCTCGATTACCTACCAGCTAGGGGAGGGTCCGGCAACCGCGCGCCCTTGCATTTTGAGCGGAAAACCTCGCAGAAGTGGCCCTTTTCCCGACATCGCAAAACCCGTCGCGAGATTTGCAATTGAACGTTTCGCGTCTTGCTCGAAAGCCGTATCGTCTTTGCTCGAAATGAGAAGAGTCACTTTCGATAACGCAGCTCGTGGCGTGGCGCCTCGCTGGCGTTGACCCGATCGCCGCGTGGACGACACTGGGAAGAGTCTTGGAGCCCGAGTGCCGCCGATTCCAGCCAGGAGGGAACGCCTGAACGATCCGAACGGTCGGCGTCTGAGGCTCGTGCGGCCCGGCCTCGAACCGCAGAGCGATCCGCTCGCGGGACTCGGCGTCCAGGCCGCGCGTGGCGACGAAGCTGCGATCCGCACGCTGCTTTCGACCCTCGGCCCCCACCTTTTGCGGATTGTTCGGCGGGTGCTGGGCAGCGTCCACCCCGAGGTCGACGACGTGGCGCAGGAGTGTGCGATTGCTTTGATTTCCGCGCTCCCGCGCTGGCGCGGCGACTCGACGTTGCTGCATTTTGCGTGTCGGGTGGCCGTGCTGACGGCGATGAGCGTGCGGCGCAGCGAGCGCGCCGAGAAGCGTCGCGCCGAGCGCGCGGAGGGATTGGCGGTCGAGGCGTTCCCGAGCCCGCTCCCCGCTCCCGATGCCGAGCTCTCCGCGCGGGTGACGACCGAGCTCGTGCGGGAGCTCCTGGATTCACTGCCCCTCGAGCAGGCCGAGGTGCTCGGGCTGCACTGCGTGGTGGGCTACACGATGCCGGAAATCGCGGCGGCCTCCGGTGTCCCGCTCGAGACCGTGCGCAGCCGGCTGCGTCTCGCGAAGCTGGCGTTGCGGGCGCGCGTGCTCGGTCACGCGCGCCGCGCGGAAATCTCGGAGGAATCCTCGTGAAGGGCGACGACGCACTCGACGATTTGCTGGTGCGCGCGCGTCGCGAGCCGCTCACCGGCGAGGAAGAGCGGCGCTTGAGCGACGCGCTCGCGAGCTCGGAGGACACGCGTCTCTTGTACGAGGCGGGGCGCGCGTTCGATCGCGAAGCGCCTGTCGAACCCGGGGACGACGAGCGCATTCAAGGCATGCTGGCGGCCGTGGCCCGGCGCCGCGCGCCGCCGGTCGTGCGGCGACCGCGGCGCTCGCTGTTCGGCGCGCTGGCCGTCGGGCTCCTGCTCGGCGGGGCCGCGGGCGCGGCGCTGGGGTTGCGCAGGCCGGCGGTGAGTCCGTCGGCCCCCGTGTCGAAAACCGCGGTGCCGGCGGCGCCCGCGCCGGTCGACCCGCGTCCCGAGCGAGTCGAGGCGCCGCGAACGCCGGCGCCGCCGCCGCCCGGGGTGCCGAGCAGTGTTCACGCGCCGACTGCCGTTCGCCAGGAACCCTACGTGCCGCCGAACACCGTTCCGAGCGCGCCCGTCGCGACGGCACCGGCGCAGGCGAGCTTCGACGCGCCGGTGCCCGGTGCGGTGGATGCCCCCACGGCTTCCGCCTTGTTTGCGGCCGCGAATCGCGCGCGCGTGTCCGGCGACTCGGGGCGCGCCATCGAGCTCTACCGGCGGCTCGACGCGGAGTTTCCGCGTTCCTCGGAAGCGTTGACCGCGCGCCTCTCGCTCGGCTTGCTGCTTCTGCAGAAAGGAGAGTCCGCCGCGGCGCTGGAGCAGTTCCGAGCTTACGAAGCGCTCGGGCGCGGTCCCACCCTGGTCGAAGCCTACTGGGGAGAAGCGCAGGCGCTCCGCAAGCTCGCTCGGCCGGGCGAGGAGCGCGCGGCGCTGCAGAGGCTCGTCGAACGCTTCCCCGACTCGGCGTACGCACGCGCCTCCCAGAATCGGCTGCGCGAGCTGGAATCGCGCTGATGCGCTCGGTGATGCGGCTGGCTCGAGGCGCTGCGCTCGGGATCGCGGTGCTGAGCTCGGTGTCACGAGCCCGGGCGCAAGCGGAAGCCGTGGACGCATCCGTCGAGCCGCGAGCGGCGCCGCCGCGCGTGGCCGTTGCCAGCGTGGGGCAAATGCCCGGCCTCGAGGCCCTCGAGGTGCGGCTGCGGAGCTGGTTCGGACCCGAGTCGACGGAGCTTTCCGTGCGGCGTCTGGACGCGCTCGATCCGAACGAAGTGCTTTCGCCGTCCGGAGAGGCGGGCGTGCGGGTGTTCCTGGTCCAGCGCTCGCCGGACACCGTTCGTCTGTTCTTTACGGTGATCGAGCAGAACCAGGCGTCGCCGCGCTACCTCGTGCGTGACGTGACGCTCGACGGTGGTCTCGACGAGCTCGGCATCGAGCAAGTGACGCAAGTGATTTACCTCTCGAGCTCCGCGCTCTGGTCCGGGGTCGTCGAAAGCCCGCGGCAGGAAGTCGAGCAGCGGCTCGCGCCCGAACGAGCGCCCGCGCCACCTCCGAAGCCGGCGGCTCGACCCAGTGAGCGCGCGCCGCGGCTGCGGGGCGTGCTCGGCTTCGAATACGCGTTTCGTTTCGCCGGTGAAGAAGGCGTGACGCACGGTCCGGCCGCCGTGCTCGGGCTCGGGCGCTCGCACGGAGCGCTGGCGCTCGGGACGCGACTCTCGGCGGCGCTGATCCTGCCTCACACGAGCGAGTCGCAGGCGGTGACGCTCGACCTGCGCGGGGCTTCGTTTGCGCTCGGCGCGTTCTTGTCGGGACGCGTACTCGACCGGACTTCCGCGATCGCCGAGGTCGGGCTGGGGCTGGACGTGGTGCGCTATCGCGTCGAGGCTCTCGCCGATCCGACGCTCGTCGCCGGGCAGAGCGAGCGGGAAGTGCGCCCGTTTCTGCGCCTGCGCCTGGGTCTCGCCGAGGAGTTCGGGCCCCTGAAAGTCGGCGTCGCCGCGGGAGCCTGCGTTCAGTTCCTGCGCACCCACTACGACATCGTGGAGGAAAGCGGAAACGAGGAGCTCTTCAGCGTCTGGCCGGTGCAGCCGGAGATCGCGGCGAGCATCCTCTTTTGACCCGTTCGCGCGAAGGCCGCCACTGGCAAGCGTACCCATGCGACTCCGAACCGTAACGCTCGTCTCTCTCGTCTCCGTGACGCTCGCTCTCGCCTGCGACAACGGCAACGTCGTCGCGTCGCGTCCGCCCTCGAACGAGAGCGGCGGTAGCGCTGGAGTTGCGGGGGCCGGGGGCAGCGGGGGGAACGCCGCGGGGCGGGGGGGCCGAGCAGGGCAGGCCGGCACTGGTAACCTAGCCGGCGCTGGTTCCGCGGAAGGCGGAACGAGCGGTCAGGCGACGGGTGACGCCGGCG
>DASXWF010001083.1:0-2466 GCA_036503835.1 Polyangiaceae bacterium
AATACGATCGGACGATCGCGGGAATTCGATCGGTGAGATTCTTCGTAGTGGGTAGAGGATCTTACTCGGACGACCGTGGAGGATTTTCCACGGACATGAGGATTTCTGCACCCCCAAGGGTCGACGATGCCATGAACCCTCAGCCAGACTTTGCCAAATACCTTCCCTGGGATTCGAGCTTACCGAAGCGCGCGGGCGTTCGCTTCCGTGCAGAAATACTCCAAGACCGTTCAGTTCCAGCAGGTGATGGAGACGTACAAGCAGCGCGCGAACCTGAACCAATGAAAAGGCTTTCCCGAGCGCTGCGGCGGCGCTAGATCGAGGTGGTGGCGGCGCGTCTCGCTAAACAATGCGGCTCGGTACTGGCGGGCCTGGTGCTGCTCGCCGGCTGTCAGCAAAAGCCGCAGAACTTCACGACCACGGTGGAGGTGATGCAGGTGCGCACGTTCGGCGGCGGCTCGGCCGGCGCGGGCGGTTCGGCGGGAGCCGCGGGCAAGCTCACGGACCTCGACCTCAAGTACGTCGACTGCCCCGGCAACGCGCGTCAGGTTCTGCGCGCCCCGCGCGAGTTCAGCGAATGCGGCACCAAGCTCAAGGTGGGGGACAAGCTGAAGGCCGACGTGACGCTCACCTACAACCCGGAGCGCGGCACCTTCCGCAACGAGATCACCCATCTCGGCAACTGCGCGCTGAAGATGGACATGAAGGACGAGGCCAATTACCAGACCGTCGAGAATTGCGCCGACGTGAAGGCGAGCGGCAGCGTCGTGGGTGTGCGCTGCGACCGGCTGCGCAGCCCCGAACTCCTCGCCAAGTGCCCGTGGCTCCGCCGCAACTGAGCCGCAACGAGAGGCGCCCGCCTCAGACGTAGACGGCGAGCGCCATCACGACCACGGTCGCGAGGGGCACGAAGACGCGCGCGATGCGAAACACCAGCTCCATGCGCTCTTCCTTGACCAGGAACATCACCCAGGTGCTGAGCATGCCCAGCATCAAGCTCGAGTAGACGCCGAGCATCAGCTTGTCCGCGCGCGTGAGGTAGCTGGTCGCGGGCAGCTCTTGCATCAGCGCGAAGTGGAAGAGCACCGCGCCCGCGAGCATGGGCGCGCCCGCGTTCGAGCGCACTTCCATCTCCCCGGGCGGCACCCACATGCCGAGCAGCGAGATGAGCACGATCACGAACGCCGGCACGTACACCTTGAACGCCGCGCTCGCGGCGAAGCGCTCGAGGCCGACCGTGAAGATGTAACGCCCGTAGTAGAGGTCGTCGCCTTCGAAGCGATCGGGGTAGGAGTGGCTGAGCGAGCGCGCCTCGACGAAGCTCACCTGCCAGCCGACCGTGCGAAAGCCTCGCGCCGTCTTGGTGCGCTCCTTGTCGACGACGAACCGCACCTGATCGATGCCGCGCGTATCGTCCTCGATCAGGATCTTGAGCTCCTGCGAATCGTAGGGGTACTTCCGGAGATCGGCCGGGGATTTGAACTGTCCCGAGAGCCGCATCAGCTTGAACGTCGGCCTGTCGGCGATCACGGAGCTGTTCTCGACGTTGCCGTTCGGAAAATGCGGCCGGAGCCCCGGCATCGGCGTCTCGCTCGTGAAGCTCACGAAGAAGTCGGCCGTGAACGTGCCGGTCTTCACGTCGTAGTCGTCGACGCTGTTCAGCAGCAATCCGACCTTCACCCGCGCCGGCTTGCCCGGGTTGGGCTTCGCGAACGGTGAACGGTAGGGCGTCCCCGACGGGTGGAACGGTACGCCGCCGTCGGGGGCGATCGCGACGTCGATGGGTTCCGCACCGCCGGCCGCCTCCGTGCCCGCGCCGGCGGGTGGGTTCAGCGCGCCGCTCGGGAGCGCGCTCGCTGCCGGTGCCGCGCTGGCGGCCGGGGAGGCACTTCCCGTTGAGGGCGGCGCCCCGCCGTCCACGATGGCCCCGAGCGGTTCCACGACGGGCGGACCAGCATCGGCGGTCGCTGCTGCTCCGGGGCCCGGCTTGCCGTAAGCGTCGGCGATGCCCGGCTCCGCACGCCGCGAAAGCCCGAACAAGCCGAAGACCACGGCCAGCGCGACGCCCACCACGTTGATCCAGACTGCACGCCGAAGGCTTCGTTTCATCGAAATTCGCGGGGGACGGCCCGGGGGAGCCTGCAGAATACCATCGCAGTGCCGAGCGGAAAGCTCGACAGTGCGGCGCACGGCGTGGAATGCTTCCGCCCGCGATGATCCGCCCCCGTTCGACCGAACTCCCTCTGGTGCTCCTGGTTGCGAGCTTCCTCTTCGGCTGTGAAGGGGAAGCCAAGAAGGAATCCGCCGCCGCCGCGCCGAGCGCTTCGGTTGCAGCCGCCGCTCCCACACCCACATCGACCCCGACTCCGCCGCCGCCACCGAAGCCGCGTGAGGATTGTCCGGAAGGATCGAGCGGCATCGGCACGTCGGCGGAGCCCTGCAAGGGCAGCGGCGACGCGCGCATGA
>DASXWF010001084.1:0-3630 GCA_036503835.1 Polyangiaceae bacterium
TTTTGGTCGTTGCGCGACTGATTTGCTACTTCGCCGCGGGGGCGCCGCTCAGATCCACGGTGAGCTTTCGGAGCGTCGGCGGGTCGTGGCAGACGAGCTCGGGCGTCGACCCCGGCACCTTCTCCTTCACGAGCGTCATCAGCTTCTTGCCGAGACTGAAGTCGGGCACGCGGGCGCCGAAGTAGCGGCGTCCCATGCGCTCGAATTCGACGAACTCGACGCCCTCGATCGCGAATTGCTTCTGGCCCTTGAGGGCCGCGCGCGTCGAAGGATAATCGTAGTCGGCGGGTGCTTTCTTTCCGAGCGTGTAGAGCAGAACGAACGGCGTCGTGCACCAGTCGACGGGCGGCCCCGGCAGCCGATACGCCTGCTCTTTTCGTGCAAACTCCTGCGGGGTGGGGAGCGGCTTCGTCGCCGGCCGCGTGTGGAGCAGGTAGAAGCTGCCCGTCGGGCGAGGCGCTGGCCTCGAGTTCGCGAGGGCCAGATTCGCGATCGCCCAAAGATCGCCGGGCGCGTGGGACCAGACGGAGGTGACACGCGGCGCGAGGCCGTCCTGGAAGAGCTCCGCCGGCAGTGGGAGCGCCGCGAGCGTTTCGAAGCTGGCGCCGACGTACAGCTCGCCGCGATCGGTCGTGACGAGCAGCTGGCGGTCGGCGGTCAGGGAAAGCGTCTTGACGATACCGGGAACCTTGGACGGTACTTTTTCCCAACGTGAACCGTCGAAATGCGCAAGGTACGTGGAGCGGTCGTGGTCGCGTGCGGCCTCGTTCCAGACGCCCTGTTCGGCCGAGACGTAGACGTCGGTCGCCGACCGGACCGCAAGGCCCGTGACCGCCCGGAAGCTGTAGACGCCGGTGTCGGGAAGTAGGTCGGTGGTCGCGTTCTTCGCGCCGGCGGCCCAGCGCGCCACGGTGAGGCCCTCGGCGCCTTCTTCGTCGTCGCAGCGCAGACCCGCGGCGAAGACTTCGCCGCTCGGCAGCGTGTCGAAGGCTTCTACCCTGATGTTCGTGTAGCAGAAGGACTCGATGTTCTTCCGGCGTGCGATCACGGGGAGCGTCACGTTCTTGTTCCCGGAGAGAAGGCGAAAGGAGGCGTCGAACATCATGCCCGCCTGCTCGACGGCGAGCTGCCGCCCGCCCGTCCACGGCCGGACGCCGACGATGAAGAAGCTCTCCGTCGTGCTCTGTTGGTGGGCCCAGCGTTTTCCGTTCCAGCGCCAGAGCTTGGTGAAGCCGGTTCTACCGGCAGGGTGGGTCGTCGAGAGCCAGGCCGAGTCGGGCCAGCTCCCGGTGATGGCTTCGAGCGAATACATCGGCTCTTCGCTGAATCCGCGCTGCAGGAGCGGATCGTGGACGACCTCGTCGCCGTCCAGCGCATAGACGATGCCGCCTTGAGACGCGACGAAGCCGCGCTGGCCGGCGCCGAATAGGTACGCCTCTTCCGGCAGCTCGCCGAGGACCTTGAAGGGCGATTCGGGTGGCATGGGGCTCGCGGGCGGCGTGTTCGACGCTGCCGGAGTCGCCGGCGCGGCCGGCTGCGGCGAGGGTTGCCGGCTGCGCTCTCCGGCGCTTTCGGGCGGAGCCGTCGAACCGCCGCAGGCGGCGCCGATGAGACCCAAGGTGATCAGACGTAGGTTCATGGTTCGGTCCTCGCGGTTCCTTCGGCGAGCACGATCTCGCCCTCCACCAGGCTGTCGTCTTCGTGGTCGGATCGAGGGTGCTCGACGCGCTGATACGCCACGCGCCACGTGATCGGCAAGCCCGCCGCACGCTCGCCGAGATCGAGCTCCACGGAGACACGTTCGCCGAGCGGTCGATCGTCGAGCGAAGCCGTTCGCAGCACGACCCCGAAGGGACTCCGCGGATCGCGCTCCCAATGACGGGCGAGGTAGCGGCGGGCCGAAGCGATCACCTGCCATTCGCTGCCGACGACTTCGGCCGAGACTTCGATGCGGCGGAAGAGGTCGCCGGTCGGGAAGGCGTGTCCGACCCGTTGCGGAGTGAGCGAGACTTGCAGGGTATTCGCGCCGGTCCTCGCCGCGCTCACGAGCGCCGCGCCGCGGACGAAATCGGCGTCCCGGCCGCCCGCGAAGCGGTGGCTGCGGTAGCGGCTTCCGCCGCGCTCGACGATGGGCATGTGGCAATCCGCGCAGGCGCTGTCGCGTTCCGGCGAACGGCCGTGCTCGCTCACGGTCGACTGCATGAGCTCCGGCCGCGCGCGCGCGCCGCGATCGGGAAAGGCGAATTCGTGGCAGCCGGCGCAGGCCACGCTGGAATCGAGCCTGCCGTCGCGCACGACTGGATGCGGAGACGCGGCGACGGCGCCTCGAAGCGGCGTGCGCGCGGTGCCGGCGATCTCACCGCCGAGGACGTGACACGTGACACACGCCACCCCGAGCCGCGCGGCGGAGGCGGGCACCGGTTCGTGAGGGTTCGCCTCCGGCGCGTGACAACCCTGGCAGAACGCCAACGGCTCGATCTCGAGGGCGCGCTGGTACACGGCGTCGGTGTGAGCCGCAGCGTGCAGCGAGTCACGCCACTCGCGCGCGATGTCGGCGTGACAGCCTTCGCACGTCGTGTTCAGCGCCATGGCCTGCTCCGGCCGGCGACCCCGCGGGGCGGGCCCGGGAAGCTCTGCGACGCTCGCGGTGCTTTGCCGCGCTGCCGTGGCGCGGGGGCGCTCGGCCGGCGCGCAGGCGTTCACGGCGCAGAGCACCAGCAGCGCAGAGCCCCGCCGGCGCCCGTCCTTCGCGACCACGCGCCCAGCATACACGGCGCGAGGCAGGGCGGTTCTCGACTCACGGGGCAGCCACGGAAGCTGCGGCGTGGAGGCTGGCGGTCAATCCGACACGACCGGGGTTGACAGGGGACCTTCCGTTTGCAGCGCACGCGAACGACCGAGTGTGATCCTTCGCCCCGGTAGGACATCCGTGTGCGTTCGACGAATTCGACGGTAGTGCACTTCGGGAGCCTCCGCGCGCTGAGCGGCTCCAGGTTCGTGTACGCGCAGGCACGGGACTTGCTGTCCATGTCATTCGAGGAGATTCACCATGCGATCCATTGCCCTGATTGGAACCGTTCTGTCCTTTGCTCTCGCGCTCGGCTGCAACACCGCGCGCGACCAGCAAAAGAAGGCCGACGAGGCTCAGGTCGAAGCGAACGACAAGATCGCAGAAGCGAACCGTGAGGCAGATCAGAAGATCGGCGAGGCGCAGGCCGAGGCCGACAAGAAGACGGCGGACGCCCAGGCCACGTTCGCCAAGATCCGCGAGGACTACCGGCACGAGGTGAGCACGAAGCTCGCGGATCTCGACAAGGAGATCGCCGAGCTCGAGGCCGAGGCGAAGACGGCCAAGCCGCAGAAGCGCCCCGCGCTCGACGCCAAGCTCGCCGACATCCACGCGACCCGCGACATGGTCGCGAAGGAGTTCCAGGCCATCGACTCGGCGACGGCGCTGACCTGGGACGAATACAAGAAGCGGATGGACAAGGCCTTGAGCGACCTCGAGGCCAAGGTCGACCGAACGCACGCGTAACGATCACGCTTCGTTACGACCGACCCACGAGTCGCCCGTCAGGGCGCCGAGGACGGCTGGATGCACTCCATGCCGTCCTCGTTGTTCAACTGGCC
>DASXWF010001085.1:0-8944 GCA_036503835.1 Polyangiaceae bacterium
CCTGCACCATCGTCTGCTACGACGCGCGCGGTCACGCGCGGAGCGAGGCGCCTCCCGAGCCCGAGGCCTACGAGTTCGAGCGTCTGGTCGACGACTTCGAGCGCGTGGTCGAGCAGACCGGCGCTCAGCGCGTGGTAGCCGGCGGGGTGAGCCTCGGGGCGGCGACGGCCCTCGGGTTCGCGCGCCGGCGGCCGGAGCGCGTGCGGGGCCTGTTGCTGGCGTCGGTCACCGGTGAGGTCGACGCACGCAAGCACTGGGCGACGGAGTTCGCCGACGCGATCGAGCGTGACGGCCTCGAGGTCGCGGGCGAGCGCTTCGTGTGGGGCGAGCGCTCGCGCTTCGATCCGGCGGGCGCGAAGCTGATTCGCCTCGGCCTGCTCGAGCACGCTCCGCTCGCGCTCGCCGCCATCTTGCGCCGGACCCTGGCCGTCATCCCCGAACCCGATGACGCGGCGCGTGAGCTCGCCGGTCGCGACTTCGCGAGCCTGATCGTCGCGGGCGCCGACGACAAGCGCGCCATCCCGGCCTCGGAAGCGCTCGCTCGAATCCTGCCGCAGCCGGAGTTGCTCGTGATCCCGAACGCGGGCCACGTCGTGAACCTCGCGGCCCCCGCCGCCTTCGACGCCGCATTGAAGCGCCTGGTCGACCGCGCGCCGGAGTGAGGCCGTCGTGGAGTGAGCGGTTGGAGACGGGCGCCTGAGAGGGATTATTTGCCGCCAAGGCCGCCAAGAGCGCCAAGGCCGCCAGCAGATTTTTGTTTTTAGAACGGCGATCGGACGCACTGGGATGGCCCGTCACGCGAGATGAACGCCCAGTCGCGTTAGTTTCCGTATCGGTGCCGCCTGTCGTGCCCTCAACCCAAGAAATCCGCTGGCGGCCTTGGCGCTCTTGGCGGTCTTGGCGGCTAAAAACAAACTCTACAGCGACCCGAGCGTCCCCGCTCAACGGAAGGCGTCACTCGAAGCGCAGGCTGTCGAAGGAGTGCATCGCTGCGCGCCAGCGGGTGCGGGCCACTTCGATGGAGGCGTTCGCCTCGACCCAGGGGCGCGGCTCGTAGCGACGGCGCTCGAGCGAGGCGAGAAAATCCCCGACCTTTGCGAGCAGGGCGCCCCGGCGCAGGCGGGCGAGCGGGCCGTAGACGTACGAGCGGGGTACGACGCTCACGTCGAGCGGGAAGCGGTCGAGCATGAGGCCGACCTCGGTGAAGAGGCACGGCAAGTTCATCGCCATGGCCTCGTTGCAGACGACGCTGTTGCCCTCGTAGCTCGAGAGATGCAGGAACGCGCCGCCCTGGCGCATGCGGTCGGCGACGTCGGCGGGCGCGCAATCGAGCGGCTCGAAGCGGAAGTCCGGGAAGGCCGCGCGGATCCAGGGATAGACGAGCGAACCTTTGTGCGGCGTTCGGCCGTCGTGGAGAACGAGGCGGGAGTCTGCGCCGCTGCGGTTGGCGTCGAAGCGCTCGAGGTTGACCGGGTAGTGGACGATGTGGGCGGCGCCGTTGCCGTGGAGGCGTCCGAAGGTTTCTCCGACCCAGCGCGCGCAGGCCACCCAGAGCGTGTTCTTCCGGCGCGCCGCGCGCGCCTGGCGCCGAGCCAGATCCAGCGTGCCGCGCTCGCGCAGCGCCAGGAGCTTCTTGAAGGCCACGCCGTGCTGAAAGCCGATGGCCGGGATGCTCTCCGGCAGGTCCGTGACCCACTGATTGTCGCAGATCACCGGCAGGCGCTCGGCGCGAATCAGCTCCAGATCGAGCGTCGCCGGGGTCATGTAGTGGACCTTGCGAAAGATGAGCTCGAGGTTCCGCGCGAAGGTCTCGACGCCGCCGCGCACCGAGCGCGGGTCGTTCAGCGCGTAGTGCGCGATGGCGCGATCGATGACGGCGCTCGGGGCAGATTCTTGGGCGACGATGGCCGGCGACGCATAGCACGCTGGGTTGGCGTTCCACTAGCCCCGCGGCCAAAACTCCGGTAGCTCCCGAGTTGGGATCATGCTCGCGACCCCTCCCGACCGCCCTCGACGGTGCTCGACGTGACGCAGCGGCTCGAGATCGGCGAAGCGCGCTTCTCGCGGGCGGCCATGCGCGCGGCGATCCCGGAGTTTCTGGAGCTCCACGCCCGGCGGCCGATCGCCCACAACGAAGGCGGGATGCGCGCGCCGCACCTGTTCGCGGCCTGGTTCATGGTGAAGAACCTGCGGCCGACCCACATCGTGGAGAGCGGCGTGTTCAAGGGGCAGGGGACGTGGCTGCTCGAGCATGCAGCGCCGGAAGCCGAGCTTTTCTGTATCGATCCGAATCCGTCGACCATCACGTACCGCTCCCCGCGCGCCACGTACTCGACGGCCGATTTCGGCACGCGCGACTGGAACCTGCCGCGCGAGACGACGCTGCTCTTCTTCGACGACCACCAGAATGCGCTCGAACGCGTGCGGCAGGCGCACGCCCTCGGATTCTCCGAGCTGATCTTCGAAGACAATTATCCGATCGGACAGGGCGACTGCTATTCGCTGAAGAAGGCCCTGATGGGCGAGGAGCCCGCGGAGCAGGGCATCGGAGGCATCTGGCGGCGGTTTTCGGGAAAGCGCGAGCCCGCGGCTGCCTATCTCGAGCGGATGCTGGCGGCGTACCTGGAGTTTCCGCCCGTGGTGAAGGCGTCGGTTACGCGCTGGGGAGATGCCTGGAGTGACGAGCGCTATCCGACGCCCGCGCCGCTCTTCGAACGTGCCGAGGACGTGGATTCGATCTTCGCCCGGGAGGCGACCGCGTACACGTGGATGTGCTACGCCCGGCTGCGCCCCGAGGCGTCCGGCAGCGCGGGCTGACTTCACGGGCGCGAACGCACCAGCCATGGCTTCTCGCTTTCGCGTGCCTTCCTTTCTCGGCGATCGCTACCGCCGTCTTCGGGGACGGCCGCGCCAGGGCGTGGAGATCTCGGTCCATTCGGTGTTTCTCGGCACGGAGTACGGCGGTTACGCGGTGGTGCCGGACCGCATCCGGCGCGGTGCGCTCGTCTACTCGGTGGGCCTCGGCGAGGACATTTCCTTCGATCTCGCGCTGATCGAGCGCTTCGGTTGCACGGTGCACGGGTTCGATCCCACGCCGCGCTCGCTCGCCTGGCTCGAGCAGCAGAGGTTGCCCGAAGGCTTCGTGGTGCATCCCTACGGGCTCGCGGATTTCGACGGAACGGCGAGCTTCGCGCCTCCCGCCAATCCCGAGCACGTCTCGCACAGCCTGCTCTCCGATCGAGCGGGCGAGCGCATCGAGATGCCGGTGAAGCGCCTCGCCACGGTGCTCGCCGAGCTCGGCCACGAGCGCATCGACATCCTCAAGATGGACATCGAGGGTGCCGAGTACGGCGTGCTCGACGACCTTCTGGCGACCGGGCGCCTGCCCGAGCAACTGATGGTCGAGTACCATCACGGCATGAGCAGCGCCTCGCTCGAGACGACCGAAGCGAGCCTGGATCGCCTGCGCGCCGCGGGTTACAGGGTGTTCGACGCGCGCGAGACCGGCCGGGAATTCTCGCTCCTCCTCGCCTGACCACGCGGGAACGGCGCGTCAGCGCTTGAGCTTCAGCAGCCTGCGCACGTACTGCCAGTCCGAGCGCTCGATCAGACCGGTGAGGGTGCCGAGCACCGCGAACACGCCGAGCACCACGACGATCTCCGCGAACAGCGCCGGGGTCGGATGCGCGCTCAGGCTGCGCTTGACGCCGTAGCCCAGGGCGCCCGCGACCGCGGACAGACCGAAGATGCGCGAGTAGCTGCCGAGCGGGAACACCTTGCTCATCGGCACGTTCGCAGCCCTGGCGATGTAATAAACGTAGGTGGCGACGTGCAAGACGAAGGCGAGGGCGGCTCCCACGGCGGGCCCGATGAAGCCGAGCGTCAGCACGAGCGGGACGCCGAACGCGACGTTGTAGAAGAAACCGAGCCCGGCGGCGCGCACGACGTAGCCGGGGCGCCCCGCCGAGGCGATCACGGTTCCGTACGCGGCCACGCGCAGGAACGTGAGCACGGAGTAAAAACGGAAGATCGAAGCGGCATCGACGTACGCGCGGGTGAACAAGAGCGACATCAGCTCTTCCGCGCCGACGACGAGCGCCATGGTGACCGGCACGACGATCAACGAAACCTTGACGATGCCGCGCTGCCAGATGGCGAGCGCGCCGTACGGATCGCGGGCCTGAAAGCGGCGCACGAGCTCGGGCGTGTAGGCGGCGCCCACTGAGTACGCGATGGTCGCGATCACGGGGATCTGGAAGGCGCCGAGCTGGTAGTCCGCGAGGCGCGCCCCGGGCAACACCAGAAGCACGAGCCAGCGGTCGAGTTGCGCGTTCATGGCCCCGAGCGCGTCGGTCGCGCCCATCGGAATCGCGAACGCGAGCAGCTCCTTCAGGTTCAACGTGGCGGCGCGGCGCGGAACCGCCGCGTACAGCCGCCGCAGCTCCCGAAACAGCCACAGGCCGAACAGCGTGCGCACGACGGCGTAGGTGAGAATGACCGTGTGCACGCCCGCCTGGAGCGCGAGCGGAACGAGCGTGGCGAGAGTGAGCGCGAGGGTCCGCACCACTTGCAGGCCGGCCGAGCGCCGCGCCTCGCCTTCGGCGATGAGCAGACTCGGCAAGAGCCGGAAGGGTAGATCGAGCGCGAGCGTGGGGGCGAGCCACAGGAGCAGCCCGAGCTGCCACGACGTGTCCTGATCCGGTACCCAGCCGAACGCGCGCAGGTGGGCGGCCAGGAACACGACGCCGATCAAGAGCCCGCCCGCCGCTCCGAGGCTCCCCGCCACGAGGGCGATGCGCCGCGCGATCGCCGCACGCTCCGGAAGCTCCCGGTTGCTCACCTGATAGAGCAGCGTGTACGGGAGGCCGGTGCTGAGCAGCGTGGCGAGCGTCTCGTAGACGAGCGTCACGGACATCAGCGATGCCACGTCGGGCTTGCCGATGAGGCGCACGACGAGCAGCGGCGAGAGCGCCGAAGACAGCGTCGCGAAGGTCGAGCCCAGGACGAGAAATCCCGCCTGTTTGGCGGGATCGGGGCGCTTCGGGGGTGCGGCGCCGGCCTCTTGCTCCACGGATTCGACGGGCGCGCTCACTCGGCGGCTCCGGCCGGACGCGAACTCCCGAGCGCGCGCTCGACGTGCGAGAGCAAGTTCTCCACCCGGTGCTCCCAGGTGTTCTCCGCGGCGAGCGCGATGCGTTCGCTGCGGCCCGCTTCCGGATCGAGCAGGGCCTTCTCGCAGGCGCGCACGAAGCCTTCACCGTCGCGCGCGACCTCCACCCGATCGGCGTACGCGGCGAGCGCCGGGAGAGCGCTGACGACGACGGGGCGCCCGGTCGCCAAGAACTCGAAGAATTTGATGGGAAACACGTGCGTCGTATAATCGTTGATCCGATAGGGGATCACCGTCAGGTCGAACCCCTTCAGGTAGCCCGGAAGGAGCTCGTATGCCCGATGGCCGAGCAGGTGGACGTTCGGTTCGGCGGCGAGCTCGCGAAGGTCGGTCGCCTGCGCGCCCTGACCCACCGGTCCCACCAAAACCAGGCTGTACTCGCGGTGGCGGCGCGCGAGCGCGAGCAGCCACTCGATGTCGATCTTGTAGCCGGTGACCGCGCCGACGAAGCCGACGATGGGCCGCGGCAGCTCGCGGAGCTCCGCCGGAATCTCGGTTTCGGGCGCGCGGGCACGGCTGAAATGAGAAAAGTCGCCTACGTTGTGAACGAGGTGCGTGCGCTCGGGGTTGTAGCGACGCTTGGCCTGGTAGAGCCCCTCGCTGGTCGTGAAGACGAGATCCGCGGCGCGGCACAAGGCCTCCTCGCGCTCGAGCAGCCAGCGCGCATCCTCCCGGTACTGGGGGAACTGCGAGTACTCGTCCACACAGTCGTAGACCAGGAGCCGGTGGGGGATCTCGGCGATCGCGGGGCCGTAGCCCGGATGGTAAACCCAGAGGATCGGGTCACGGACGTTCTGGCGCTCGAGGTAGCGCGCGAGCAGCCGCGCGCGCACGTCGAAGGTCATCGCCACCGACCAGGGGTGCGCGCGGCCGAGCGCCCGCACGAGCAGGCGCGGTCCCCAGAAGTCGAGCACCGTCACTCCCGATTGCTCTTCGGAGATCGGATCGAGCGCCGCCTTCAAGGGTCCCCAGCGCCGCGCGCCGAGCGCCCCCTTCTCGCGCAGGAGCTGGGGTAGCGGTTTCGGGCCGAAGTTCACGTAGAAAACCCGGTGCGTGCGCGCCAGGCGGCTCATGATGTGCTGCTTGTTCGTCCACATGCCGTCCCCCCACGGCTGCGACGAAAGGCACACGATGCTCGGCCGTTCGGGTTCGGTCATCGTGCCGCCGGCCTTCGTATACCATGCCCCCGGCAGAAGCCGCCGCCGTGCCCGAACCCGAGCCCCGCACACGTCCCCTCGAACTCCTCGCCGTCGGGACGATCGCGCTCGCCTACGCGATGAGCCTCGGCTGGAATTTCGGCACGGGCGGGCAGAGCACGTACCTCGTGCTCTCGCTGCGCATCCTCGATTCGGGATTGCTGGCGCGCGACTGGTACGCAACGGACACCACGCAGTATCACCCCGCCTTCGCGCTGCTCGGCGCAGGCCTGTTCGCGATCGACTCGAGCGGGTGGGCGTTCGCGCTCGGACACACGCTGCTGGTCGCGGCGACCATGACGGGTCTCTACTTCGCGCTGCGGCTGACGGCGGGGCAGCGTCTGGCGCTGCCGGCGTATTCGATCCTGATGGCGTTCGGCTTCGCCACGAACTGGCGCGGACCGCTCATGACGTACGTCTTCGACGGCGGGCTGCAACCGTCCGGCGTGAGCTCCGCGTTGTTGCTGCTCTCGGTCACGCCGTTCCTGCGCGAGCGCTACCTGAAATCCAGCATCCTGCTCGCCCTTTCCGGCCTCTTTCACCTGAACCTGCTGCTGCTCTCCTGCGCGGCATTCGCGTTCGCCCATCTCCTGCTCGGCCGGCAGGGCCTGGCGAGAAGGCTCGCGCTGCAGCTCGCGTTGCCGGCGCTGGTGTTCGCGGGCTTCTTGCCGACGCTCCTGCGCTCGCTCGCGTCGCCGCCGGGTTTCGAGCTCGCCCGCCGCGTGTTCGTCGAGGCGCGCAATCCGCACCACTTCGCGGTCGCGAACGAGTGGCAGCACTTCCTGTCGTTCGTGGGCTGGGAGCTCGTCGGGTTCGGGTGCGTGTTCGCGCTCTGCCGTGGCGGAGGCGATCGGCCGCTGCTCCGTCTCGGCGCTCTGGGCGGCGGCATGGCGATCGTGGTCTGGGGGGGAGTGCTCGCGACGTTCGCGAGCGCGCGCTTCGCGACGCTCTTCGCGTGGCGCGTGCTGCCGCATGCGGAGCTCCTGCTCGAGCTCGGAGCCGTCAGCGTGGTGGTGCGCCTGCTCGCCGACCCGAGTCTGTCGAGGCGCTTCGTGCCCTTCGGCGCCGCGCTGGCGATTCCCGGCGTTCTGCTCCTGCTCGGCTACTACGGCGCGGTCGCCCACCGCCGCCCCGTCGAGATTCTGTGCCTGCTTGCGGTCGCTCTGGCGCTCTCTGCCTTGTTCGCGCGGCAGGGGCGTGCCGTCGGACGCGCCGAGCTCGTCGCGGGGGGCGGAGCGCTGCTGGCCTTGTTCGCGCTGGGCCCGCTGGCGCGTGTTCCGTTGCATTCGTCCCTGCTCGCGCCTGTCGACGAAGGCGGCGAAGCGGGGCTCTTCCGCTTCATGCGCGAGCGGACCCCGCGCGACGCGCTGTTTCTCACGCCGCCGGAGCTCGGGGGGGCGCGGGTGCTCGGGCGGCGCGCGGTGATCGTCGACTGGAAGGCGAGCCCGGTGTTCCCCGGCGAAATCCTCGAGTGGCACCGCCGCTTGCTCGACGTGACCGGAGCTCGGGACATCCGCGGGCCGGCCGACCTCGAGGGGTATCGAACGCTCGACGCGGCCCGCTTCGAACGACTGCTCGCGCGCTACCGGTTCGACTACGCCGTCGTGCGCAAGGGCGACGAGGGGCGTCTCCCGGACTACCCCCGGACCTACGAAAATAGGGAATTCGTCGTGCTTCGTGCCCGTTGACGCCGGGCGCGTCGGGGCCGCGCGGGGTCAGGGTCGCGCGGAGTCGGCTCGGGGATCGACCTGGTGCGCCGTGAGCAGGCCCGTCGCGGAGCCGGCGAGCAGGCGCATCTCGGCGACGAGATTCGGCTCGACCGCGGAACCGCCGCCGAGGGCACAGGCGCGCACGCTCGCCGTGTGAGCCCCCCGTGCGCTCGCGACCTCGCTGCCGTCCCGTCGCAGGAGCCGGAGCTCGGGGGACTCTCCGCCGGCTCCGACCGCGAGCGTCACTTCCAGGCAGCGCCCGAACGGCAATACGAGGTCGCGCCGCGCGAGCGCCGTGCTCGTGAGGTCGTGCGCGTAGACCGCGCCGACGCGCCTCGCGTTCGCGATCACGCCGCGCTCCACCATGCGCGACAGCAGGCGGCTCGCGGCGAGCGGTTGCTGCTCGAGCAGCGCCGGCGTGCCGCGCTCCGCCCGTACCTCGAGCGCGAAAGGTCCCGGGCGCGAGAGCGCCTCGGCGTCGAAGCGCACCTTGGCCGCTTCTCCGCAGCGGAACAGGCGTGGCGCGGCGCCGTGATCGCTCGCGAGCAGCGCCCCGTCGTTGGCGTAGAGCCAGGCGTCCACTCCACGCAGCGGCGCGCCGCTCACCCAGTCGAGCCGCACGCAGCCTTTCGGCAAATCCAGCGAAAAACTCGCGCGGCTGCCGAGCGGCAACGTCCCGGACGCGAGGACGCGACCGGCTTCGTAACCCGCGCGCGAGAGCTCGCCGCCGCGCCGCTTGCGCTCCTCGGCCACCGTCCCGCTCGCGAACACCTCGAGGCGCCGCACGGTGGCGTCGATCTGCTGCTCGGTGCCCTCGCGCGAACGCGACATGATCACCACGGCGAGCCCGATGCCCGCGTGCGGCCGGA
>DASXWF010001086.1:0-5910 GCA_036503835.1 Polyangiaceae bacterium
GATCTTCCGCTGGCTCCACAACCAGGACGCCATGGGCACCGACAAGCTCAACGAGGGCATCCGCGCGTTCTACGCGGACGCGCTGAAGCTCGAGGAGCTCGCGAAGAAAGAGCTCGAGAAGGCCCACGCGGCCTGAGCCGAATTTTCGGTTGCCGGCCGAGGGGGGGCGGCACGGGAATCGGGTCACGGCGTGGGCGCTCTCAGAACCCAGCCGCCGCGACGAAGTACGTCTGAATCCCCTCCGGCGCCTCGCTGTCGAGCCCGCGCGCGACGCCGAAGCGCACGTTGCCGGTGACCGCGTATTCGAGCACGAAGTTGAGCCAGAGCTCGGCGCCGACGCCGACGTGGAAGGCGTCGAGCGGATGCTTCTCGTCGAGGCGTTCGTAGGTGCCGCCCCAGTCGAGAAAGAGCGTGCCGCTCAACGTGCGCAAGAAGCCGGGAAGCGTGCTGATGCCGCGGTCGATGTACCAGATCGGAAAGCGGTACTCGAGGTTCAAGAGGTTGTAGTTCGAGCCGACGAACTGCCCCGGCAGGTAGCCGCGCAACACGAAGCTCGACTGCGGGTAGCTCGTGGTGATCGCGTCGAACGGCGGCGTGTCGGCGAAACCGCCCGTCGAGTACAGGCCGTAGCGGGCGTAGCTGCCGGTCGAGGTGCCGCCCGAAAGCCCGAGCGCGAGCACGTGATGGCGCAGCCAGGGCATCGGCAGGTAGCCGACCGCGCGCGCCGAGAACGCGGTGAGCGTCGATTCGCTGCCCCAGGCCGGGTCGGCGAAATCGGCGGCGACGCTCGCGGCGAAGCCCGCCTCGTTGCTGACGGCGAGCGGCGTCGCGCGGGCGTTCGAGAAGCTGTAGCCGAGATGGATGATGCCGATGAGCCCGCTCTGGGGCTCGCTCGAGAGCGGCGCGAAGGGATCGAGCGGTCCCGGCGACGGCAGGTCGTGCCGCCAGTGCGCGAGCGTGTACGAGAGGTCCACGCTCTGCGCGTCGAAGGCGGACGGGATGTTGTAGTAGAGCTGGGAGCTCGCCCCGAGCTGGTACTCGATGAAGTCGGTCGCAGGCTCGCCGTAGCGGAGCTGATAGCTGCGCGGCGCCGCGGAGCGGAAGAGCCGCGCCGCGAAGCCGAACGGGAGCTTCGAGTACCAGTATTCGATCGTGCCGAGCGGAGAGACGTCCTCCGTTTCGATCAGGAGCGCGGCCCGGAAGGCGTGGTAGCCGACCGCGTCGGTACCGGTCGTGGTGAGCGTGAGCGCGTTGCCGAAGCTGCCGGTGCCGTAGGAAACGCCCCATGCGCGGGGGCGCAGCGACGGCAAGGCGCGGTAGGGGCGGGATTCGTAGCGCTCCTCCCAGGCCGAGCTCGGCAGGGCGCGCTCGGTGAGCACCGGTGAGGGCTGGAGAAAGCGCGCGCGCTCGAGCTGCATCACGTAGAGATCGTAGCCGTCGGATCCGTAGCCGAGGTAGACGAGCGAGCGACCGTCGGGGGCGGGCTCGGGCATGTACGCGCCGGTGACGACGTTCGTGACCTGAAAGAGCTCACGGCTTTCGAGATCGTAGGCGTAGACGTTCGCGACCCCGCTCCGGTCCGACGTGAAATAGAGCGTACGACCGTCGGGCGACCAGGCGGGCTGCTGCTCGATCGCGCGGTCGCGCCAGAGCTCGTAGAGCTTTCCGTTCGCGACGTCGACCACGCGGATGTCGCGATGGCCGCCGCTGGTCCAGCTGCCGTAGGCGACGCGGCGGCCGTCGGGGGAGAAGCGCGGCGTGTAGACCTGCTCGAAGCGACCGCTCGCGATCAGGCGGCGCTCGCCGGTCATGCGGCCGTCGGGGTCGAGCTCGGCGATGCGCAGCGTGGTGGTGCCGCCTTCGTTCGTGACGAACACGATGCGCCGGCCGTCGGGGCTCACGTCGAGGTCGCGCGCGCGCCGGCCCGTCGTGAGCGCCTGGCGATTCTTCTCGGTTCCGCGCGGGGAGCGCTCCCCGGGCGCCAGGCGGTAGAGGTCGCTGAAGTAGTAGTTGCGTTCCGAGGGCGTGACGCTGTCGAAGTAGAGCTCACAGTGGGGGCCGAACGCGGCGCTGCGCCCGGTCGAACGGGCGAGGAGCTCGGCGTCGGCGCCGGCCGCGTCCGCAGCGACGGGGATGACGTAGATCCCGTCGAGCGAGTGGCCTTCGCTCCGCGCGTACGCGACGCGCAGTGGGCTTCCGCACGCTCGGGGTAAGAAGCGCGCGCCGCCGGTGTTCCAACCGTGATGCGTGAGGCGCCTGCCCTCGCGCAGACCGCGGCGTTCGATCGCCGCCTTCTGGGCGGCGTAGGTGCGCTCGAGGTCCTTGCGCCAGCCGGCGTACAGGTCCTCGTACGTGCGTCCCGTGGCGCGGCGCACCGCGCGGTTCACGCCGAACGGCACGACCTGCGCGCCGTAGTCGGTGGCGATCGCCGCGTACACGTCGGGACCGTAGATGCTCACGATCCACTCGATGAACTTCGCTCCGTACAGGTACCAGAGCCCACCGCCGGGCCAGCGCGTCGGAAGGTGGCTCATCTCGTCGAGGCGAGCGAAGCGTCCGGACAGCACGTCCGCGCGGATCTGCATCTCGAACTGGGTCGAGCGCAGGCGTCCTCCCGTCGTGTGCTCGGTCTCCATCGCCACGGCGAGCCCCTCGATGATCCAGTTGGGCTGCTGGTGGTTCGGCGTGAACGTCGGCCCGAAGATGCTGTTGGCGACGCCCGGCACGCCGGAGACGTTCGAGATCTGGAGGATATGAGTCAACTCGTGGGTCACGAGCTCGGTGAGCCAGTCGTCGTAGTCGCCGAGCGTCGACATGTCGTCGGGCGCGCTCACGAGCAGCCGTACCGTCGGGTAGGGCAGCACCCACGCGAAGCCGTTCGCGTACTCCGATTCGTCCGTGAGCACGAGCTCGGTCTTCTGGTCCGGCACGAAGCCGAGCTCCGGGACGAGCCGCCGGTAAACGCCCTCGGCGACGGACGCGAGCTTCTGCGCCACCGGCTCGATGCCCGCGTGGTAGTGCACCGAGAAGTGCGGCGTCTCGAGCGTGTACCAGTGCACGCGCGGATCGCCCGCGCGCGCGGGCGGCGAGAAGAGCGTAACGCAGGCGAGCGCGAGCAGTGAAAGCGCGCGGAGCCTGCTCATGCGTCGAGCCTGCTCATGGACGCGCGCGGGGCCTCTTCATGGACGCGCGCCGTCCGAGCTTCAGAAGTCGTCGTGGAACAACGGCTCGCGATTGCGAACGTAGCGGTAGACGAGCTGGCGTGCCTCGGGCGAAATCTGCGTGAACTGCGCGCCGAAGCCGGGCGAGGAATCGGCGCCCGAGTTCGGAGCGTCGCGTGTCCACTTCACTTCCCCGAGCGCTTCGAACTCGTAGCCGCCGGGCATGCTCACCTTGATCACGAGCTTCTGCCCGACCTGGGGAATGCTGTACGTCGCGACGAAGATCCCACCCGAATCGATCACGTCGTTCCCGCTCAGGCCCTTGTAAAAGTTGGTCGCGCTGTGCGCGCCGAGCGCCGCTTCGACGCGCACGGCCTCGCCGCCGGGCGCGGCGTGGGGCGCGTGCAGCGCCGGATTTTGCCAGGCGGCGGCCTGCGGAGCGTGCGCGGGCTGCTGCGCGGGAGGCTGCTGCCACGCCGGGGCCGCTGCCGCTTGTGGCTGCTGCTGCCAGGCTGCCGCCGGCTGTGCTGCGGGAGGCTGCTGCCACGCTGGAGCGGCGGGCTGTTGAGGCTGAGCCCAACCCTGCGCGGGCTGCGGCTGTTGCGCGGGTGGCTGATACGCTTGCGGCTGACCGACGACCGCGACTTGCGGCTTCGGCTCCGGGTAGGCCTGGTACGCACCCGAAGGCTGCGTCGGCGGAGAAGGCGCCACCGAAGCCTGGCCGACGAGCACCGAGAGTTGGTGCACGAGCCCGAGCGAGCCGGCGATGGCTTCCATCGCTTGATCGACGGCCGGGTGCGGCACCCCCCCGCTTTGCAGCTGAGAGAGCGCCTGCCGGACCAGCACGAGCGCGCCCGCCGCGGCCTCGCCGGTTCCGACGCCGCGCGAGCTCTCGACTCGATGGAGTGCGTTCATCGCGCTGGCGATGGGCTCAGCCGTCCTTGCGAGTTCGGGCGGGACCCCCTGAGTCTGCAGCGCTCCCAATCCTCGAGCGAGACTCTCTCGCGCCGTTCGCGCCAGTGTCACAACGTCCATCGCGGAATTCCCTCCGAAAGAGGTGTGGGGCAGCGAGTCTAGTACAACGGCCCGGATGTGCGGCCCGAGTTTAGAATGACGAACAATCCGTGGGCCGGGGACTAGCCCAGCCGCATGCAGGCGGGGGCTACTACTTCTCCGCGAGCCGGGCCCGGCGACCGGTCAGGTGCTCGCGGACCGCCCGCGCGAATTCCGGGGCGGAAAGGACCGTGTCGGCGTGCTCGCCGACGTGCTCCACGAGGCCTCGCTCCACTGCCACGGCGCCGTCCCCGGTGCGGACTACGAAGACGGGCGGATCGCCGACCACCGCCCCCTCGCCGTGCTCGAGCGCCTCCGGAAACGTGGCAGCGGGGCGCGCGCGCGTGATGAGCACGTCGAGCCCTTCCACCTCGAGCGTGAGACCCGGGACCGGAGCCAGGGCACGAATTCGCCTGAGGACGCGCTCGGTGGGCCACCTCCAATCGACTCGCAACGCGTCGTCCTCGGGAGCCGGTGCCCAGCTGGCCTCCTGCTCGTCCTGCGCCGTGCCGGCGAGCTCGCCGCGCGACAGACGACGGACGGCCTCGCGCAAGAGCGCGAGCGAGGGGCGATCGAGCGCGCGGGCGAGCTGCCAGGCATCGCGCCCGTCGATGGAGAGCGCGCGGGTCAGCAGGATCTCGCCGTCGTCGTAGCGAGGGGTGAGGCGATGGATGGTGATGCCGCTCTCGCTTTCGCCTGCGTCGATCGCGGCGTAGTACGGATCCGGACCGCGGTACTTCGGTAGGAGCGAGGGATGTGCGCCGATACCTCCGCCGCGCGCGAGAGCGAGCCAGCGTTCCGGCAGGCGGCGCGTCCAGAACCAGCTCACGATGAGCAGCGGCGCGCGCGCTCGAAGCTCGCGCTCGACGGTCTCGTCGAGCTTCCGGCCGAGCTCGGACGCGTCCAGAATGCGCTCTGCGCCGATCTGCCGGGCGAGTCTGCGCCGGCCCGGCGCGCGGACGGGCGAGAGCACGGCGAGGGTCACGGCGTGCCCGTCCCGCGCGAGGAGATACGGCGCGAGCGGGAGGCCGAAGCAAGCGATGGTGAACCCCGGGGTCGGGCTCGTGGTCACGCGTCGAAACCTAGCGCGGAGCGGTCGCTGAATCTTGGGTCTTTTCGAAGAGATACGGAGCTCGCGGTTGCGAGTTCCGGCGTTCGGGCGCAGAATGAATGGGTCGTGCTCCGTCTCATGGTGCTCTCGCCGCTCGCCGCGCTCCTGGCAGTCGCGAGTGTCGCGTTCGCCGACGAAGCCGGCATCGTCGATCCCTGGGCGAACGCGCCGTCGGCCTGGTTCGCGACCCCGGGGCTGGATCCCGCGACCGCGGTCGCGCGCGCGCCCCAAACGGTCGCCGCACCGCCGCCGAGATCGGACGCTCGGGTCCTGCCGCTCGCCAAGGCACCCGGCGATCACACGATGGTCGTGGAGCCCTGGAACCCCGAGCCTTTCGAGGCCGTGGCCGATCCGTGGCTCCGTCCCGCGCGGCGGCTCGAGCCCGCTCCCCCGCCGCTGGTGGTCGCGAGGAACGTGACCGGACACGCGGACTGGGCTTACGCCGTTCGGGAGATCGTCGACCCCTGGCGGCGGGGTTGGAGTGGGATTTCCCCCGATCCTCTGATCGTCGATCCCTGGGCGAAGTAGCCGTTCGCTCGCCTTGCGGGGCAGGTTTCAAAACCCCGAAAACTTGGTCGTCGCGGG
>DASXWF010001087.1:0-4622 GCA_036503835.1 Polyangiaceae bacterium
GCCGCGGCGCGCCCGCGCTGGAAGCGCCGGCGCAAGACTTCGTAGAGCGCCTGATAGTCGTCACCCGGGCCCGCGCTGCGCACGCGGTAGCTGCGGTAGCGTTTCTTGTCGGTTTTTCCGTTCAACAGCGCCACGACCGAACCGACGGTGTCCTCGCCGCCGAGGTGCGAGATGTCGGAGCACTCGATGCGGCGCGGCAGCGTGGGCAAGCGCAGGCGCTCCTGAACGCGCGCGAGGCGCTCGTCGATGTCGGTCTCGGCCCGGCGTTTTTCCTCGAAGGCGTGGCGCGCGTTCTGCTGCGCGAGCTCGATCAGCCCGCGACGCGGGCCGCGGCGCGGCGCGATCAGCTCGACCTTGCGAGGCGCGCGCGAGCCCGCCGGGGCGAGCGCCTGGCGCCGCTCGGTGAGCCATTCGGCGACGCCTTCGGCGCCTTCCGGCAAGACCGGCACCAGCACTTCGTCCGGGATGCGCGCCTCGCCGCTCCCACCCTCCGCGTAATGTTCGCGCACGAAGCCTGCGACCACCTCGTCGTCCGGCAGCTCGATGCGGCGGTTGGAGAAGGTTTCGCTGTCGACCACCCGTCCCGAGCGCACGACGAGCAGCACGACCTCGATCAGATCGCCCTCGCGGTACAGACCGAGCACGTCCTGATCGCAATCGCTCACCGAGACCACGCGCTGCGCTTCCCGAACCGACTCCACCGCGGCGAGCTGGTCGCGGTAGGTTCCCGCGAGCTCGAACTCCAGCGCGGCGCTCGCGGCGCGCATGCGCTCGGTGAGCGCGCGGCTGAGCTCGTCGTGCCTGCCGTCGAGAAAGAGCCCCACCGAGCGCACCTGCTCCGCGTAGAGCTCGCGGTCGACCTCGTACACGCAGGGCGCCGGACAGCGGCCGATCTGATACTTCAGGCAGGGACGCTTGCGGCTCGCGAGCTCCCGGTCCGCGCAGGTCCGGAGCTTCCAGTGCTTTTCGACGAGGTGCAGCGTTCGGCGCGCCGCCGTCGCGGAGTGGTACGGACCGAAATAGCGCGCCCCGTCCGATTTCGGCTTGCGCACGAGCTCGAGCCTCGGCCACGCGTGCTCCGTGCTGAGGCGTACGCTCAGGTACTCCTTGTCGTCGCGCAGCTTGACGTTGTAGCGAGGCTGCCGCTCCTTGATCAGGCTGTTCTCGAGGATCGCCGCTTCCTTCTCGGTGCCGGTGACGATGGTCTCGAAGTCGGCGACCTGCCGGCGCAAGAGCGGCAGGAACGCCCGCGTGTCGGAGCCCGAGTCCTGGAAGTAGCTGCGCACGCGCGAGCGCAGGCTCTTCGCCTTGCCCACGTAGAGCGCCCCGCCCTTCGAGTCGCGGAACACGTAGCAGCCCGGCGCGCTCGGCAGGTTATCGAGCTTTTGAACGAGTTCTTCGCTGGGCACGGCGTCCTCGGGGCGGCGGGCGTCGAGCTCGGGCCCGAACGACCGGTTGCCGCCGGGCCACTATTCTTGCCACGCGCGGATCGGGGAGCAACGAGCGGCCCGCCCGTGCTACGCGAAGCCGGAATGCGCCTCTTCGCCGGCCTGCCCGCGCTCCTCGCCCGCTTTCCCGGCGGGCGGAGCGGGGTCGCGCTCGCGATCGCCGTATTCTCCGGGCTCGGGGTGGGCTTTCTGCTGGTGCCGCGCCTGCCCTCGCCCGGCGACGGCGCGCCGCAGCCGATCCGCGCGGAGCTGCTCGGACGGCCGCTCGCGCTCGACGCCGGGGCTGCCAACGCGGCGCTCGAGCGCGTGCGGGCCTACGTGGGGCGGCGCTTCGTGCTCGAGCTCGGCGACGACAAGCGGCGCGAGGTGTACCTGGGGCAGCTCGGCGCCGAGATCGACCGGGTGCGCCTGGCGGAGATCGTGCGCGAGGCCCGCGACCCGACGAGCCCGCTCGCGCGCACGCACCGTACCCTTGCGGCGGAGCGCCCGCTCGCGCTGCCCGTACCGGTCACGCTCAACCGCGAGCAGGCGCTGCCGGCGCTCGCCGCGTTGAAGGACGAGCTCGATCGCGCGCCGGCCGACGCGCGCCTCGACCTCGAGAAGCGCGCGCTCGTGCCGGAGACGAACGGACGTTTCCTCGATCTCGACCGCACCTTGCTCGCGCTCGAGCGCGCGCTCGAGCAGGGGCGGGCCTCGGCGCCTCTGGTGTTTCAGGAGCGACGGCCCAAGCGCACCCAGGCCGAGCTGCGCGGCGTCCAGTTCGACGCCGTGCTCGGCTGGTTCGAGACGCGCTACGACCGTTCGGAGAGGTACGCCGCGCGGACCTTCAACCTGCGCATCGCGGCGTCCAAGCTGGACGGGCACGTGCTCCTGCCGGGGGAAACCCTCGACTTCAACGACCTCGTCGGGCCGCGGGACGAAGCCAACGGGTACAAAGTCGCCCCGGTCATCGCGGAAGGCGAGCTCGTGGACGGGATCGGCGGAGGAACCTGCCAGATCTCGGGGACTTTGCACGGCGCCGCGTTTTTCGCAGGGCTCGGTATCGTGGAGCGGTACCCGCACACGCGGCCGAGCGCCTACATCAAGCTCGGCCTCGACGCGACGGTCGTGTACCCGACCATCAATCTGCGGATCCAGAACACCCTGCCCTTTCCCGTAGTGCTGCACGAGACCGTAAAGAACGGCATCGTGCGCGCGGAGATCCTCGGTCCCTCGCGCACCCGCACCGTGACGATGATCCGGCGCATCATCGACGCCATCCCGTACGAGGAGGTGGAACGACCGGACAAGGAGCTCGCCTCGGGGACGCGCGTCTTGGCGCAGCGCGGCGTCGCCGGGTTCAAGGTGCGGCGCTACCGCATCGTGCGCGACGGTACCCATGCCGTTCGCGAGCGCTGGGACGACGTGTACCCGCCCACGGCCCAGATCGTCCGCGTAGGCGCAGGCGACATTCCTCGCGACAAGCAACCGCACGCGGCGGACGATCCCCATCCCGAATACGTCGCCGACGAATTGCTCGTCACCACCCAGGGCCCCGACACGAAGGACTCGGCGGACGAGCCGAGCTCCGGCACGAACGCCCCGGAGGCTGCGCCCAGGGACGACACGATGTGGGAATCGCGGGACCCCGGGAGGTTCGGCAAGCCGGGCTGGACCGAGCGGGCGGGCATGCCCTTCTGGAAAACTGCGGAGCCGAAGGTGGACGCTGCCGAAAAGCCCAAAATTTCCGCCAAGAAGCGGGGACCAGCCTGACACCGGGCCCCCCGGGCCGGGACGCGCGCGCTCCCGGGCTTGACTCGACGGACGAGCTAGGCGAAGAACGCCGCCCCGGGACGAGAGGCCAAACACCTCGGTAAACTTGACCCTTTGGCAGCACCGGCTGGCCGGTAGATGAACGAACCATGATGACCACGGAACAACCCGCAGTCCCCCTCCGCAAACCCAACGAAGAGAACGGCAATGGTGCCGCCACGCGCAGTGCGGATTGGGAAAACCCTCGCGTCGCCTCGATCCTCTCGGCGGCGGCGAAGTGCTTCGCACGCAAGGGCTTCACCGCGACCACCCTCGCCGAGATCGGCAAGGAGCTCGGTCTCCGAAAGAGCATCGTCCACTACTACTTCGCCAGCAAAGCGGCGCTCATCCACGAGGTTCAGAGCTTCACCTACCATCGCTACCTGGACCGCCTGAAGGAAGCGATCCGCAACGGCGACGGCTCGCCGCAGCAGGCGACGGACGCCCTGCGTGCGCTGTGGGAAGCGATCCAGAACAACAAGACCGGGACCGGCCTCAACATCGAGGTCTGGAGCGCTGCCCGGCGTGACCCCGAGCTCAAGCGCCGTGCCGCGGGCCTGCAGCGCGATGCCCGCCAGGTCGTGCGCGACGCCATCACCGGAGCCTCGAAAAATCAGCGCTCCGAGGCGCTCGCGACCCTGGTCCTCGCCGTGTTGAACGGCCTGAGCGTCACGGAATACCTCGAGGGCGACGAGCTCAAGGCCAAGGAAGCGTACGACGCCTTCCTCAGCATGCTGCAGGCTGCGTTCGAAGCGCCTGTCAACGGCTCTTGATCGGGGCGCGGTGGCTCGCCGCGCTGTCCCTGCTGCTCGGTAGCCTCTGCGGCGCCGAGCAGCCCGCCGAGGCGCGCGCTCTGCGCGGCGCCGAGGCCAGAGCACCCGTCTCCTACGAGGCGAGCTGGCTCTCTCTCGGCCTGGAGAGCAACCTCCGCTTCCGGCTCGCCCCGGCTCCGACGCTCGCCGCGCTGGGGCGTTACCTCCGGCCCTGGGAGAACCACACGCCGGAGTGGCGGACCTTTTTCGAGGGGGCCTACGGTTTTGCGAAGGCCGCGCCCCTGACGCTCACCTGGCGGCTCCCCCCCGAGCTCGAACCGGTGGCGCCGCCGGTGACGGCCAGCCGCCCCTGCCCCCGCTGGCTCCGCCCGCGGCCGCTCACGATCCTGCGCTACGCCGGGGAGAGCGAGACACTCGCGCTCTTCGACTGCGACGGAGCGATCGCCCCCGAGGTGATCGACCGCCTGAGCGTGCTCGCCCGCGCTCCGGATTCCCTGCGCCCCACCCTGCCCCTGCCGGAGGAGGCCGAAGCCGAACGCGCCGGGGAGTGGTTGCCGGGCATCCACCTCATCGATCCGCGCCTCACCTGGGTGCTCGGGCAGCTGCAGGC
>DASXWF010001088.1:0-4373 GCA_036503835.1 Polyangiaceae bacterium
CGAGGTCAACAACTGGCAGACGAAGCTCGCGACGGCGCAGGCTCAAGAGGCCGAGGCGCGCGCCGCGCTCGGCGTGGCGTCGTTGAACTTGCGCGATGCACGGATGCGGGCGCCGATTTCGGGGTCGATCCAGACGCGCAGCGTGCAGACCGGGCAATACGTGCAGCCGGGGACGGTGATCGCGACGTTGATCCGGCGTGATCCGCTGCTCTTGCGCTTCAAGGTGACGGAGGCGGAAGCGTCGCGGCTCGCGCTCGGGATGCCGGTGAATTTCAAGGTGAGCGGGAGCCCGCAGGCGTACGCGGCGAAGACGACGTTCATCGCGGGCGCGGCGGAGGCGGCGTCGCGGATGGTGCCGGTGGTCGCGGAGGTGGGGGAGGATCCGGCGTTGCGCCCGGGCGCGTTCGCGGAGGTGAAGGTGCCGGTCGGCGCGAACGACGCGGCGCTCGCGGTGCCGGAGACGGCGATTCGGCCGAGTGAGCGCGGGTTCATCGCGTTCGTGGCGGAGGGCGCGGTCGCGCACGAGCGCATCGTGGAGCTCGGGTTGCGCACTCCGGACGGGCTCGTGGAGGTGACGAAAGGCTTGAAGGCGGGCGAACAGCTCGTGGTGCGGGGCGGGGAAGCCTTGAAGGAAGGCGCCAAGGTGAAGGTGGGCGGAGCCAAGGCAGGACCCGCGGCGAGCGGGAGGAAGTCGGGGGGCTCGGGAGCTTCGCCGTGAGCATCACGGAGGTCTGCGTCCGCCGTCCGGTGCTCGCCTGGATGATCATGGCGGCGACGATCGTGTTCGGGCTGGTCGCCGCCCGCCGCATCGGCGTGAGTCAGATGCCGGACGTCGATTTCCCGACGATCAGCATCGCCATCACCTGGGAGGGTGCGGCGCCCGAGGTGATCGAGAACGACGTGGTGCAGATCCTCGAGGACGCGCTGTCGCAGGTGGAGGGGGTCACGTCGCTCACGGCCACCGCGCGCCAGGGGAACGCGCAGATCACGGTGGAGCTCGATCTGTCGCGGAACGTGGATCTGGCGCTGCAGGACGTGCAGACGCGCATCGCGCAGTCGCAGCGGATGCTGCCGCGCGATCTCGATCCGCCCGTGGTTTCGAAGACGAACCCCGAAGATCAGCCGATCATGTGGGTCGGGGTGTCGGGGCCGTTCACGCGGCAGCTGGTGACGGACTACGCGCGCTATCACGTGCGGGAGAAGCTGCAGACGGTCCCCGGCGTCGGCGAGATCATGATGGGGGGGTACGTCGATCGCAACGTGCGGGTGTGGCTCGACGCGGTGAAGTTGGATCAGCGCGGGGTGACGGTGCGGGAGGTGGTGGCGGCGCTCGGGAGCGAGCACGTGGAGCTGCCCGCGGGGCGCATCGAGGCCGAGGGCCGCGAGATCGACGTGCGCGTGCTGGGCGAGGCGTTGAGTCTCGCGGAGCTCAGGAAGCTGGTGGTCAAGAAGGCCGGCGGCGCGCCCGTGTACCTGGAGGACGTGGCGCTCGTCGAGGACGGGTTCGCCGACATCCGCAGCATCGCGCGCATCGGCGGGCAGACGGCGCAGGGGCTCGGGATCAAGAAGCAGCGCGGCGCCAATACCGTCGAGGTCGCGAAGAACGTGCGCGCGCAGCTCGAGCGGATTCGCGCGGGAATGCCCGAGGGAATGCGCGCGGACGTGATGTTCGATTCGTCGGCGTTCGTCGAGAATTCGGTGGCGGACATCGAGCACGAGCTGGGCCTGTCGGTGCTCTTGACGGCGCTCGTGTGCTGGATGTTCTTGGGGTCGTTCTCGAGCACGCTGAACGTGGTGCTGGCGATCCCGATGTCGCTCTTCGGGACGGCGGCGGTCATCTATTTCCTCGGCTTCACGCTGAACACGTTCAGCCTGCTCGCGATGGCGCTCGCCGTCGGGATCGTGGTCGACGACGCGATCATGGTGATGGAGAATATTTTCCGCCATCACGAGGAGGGGAAACCCGCGGACCGCGCCGCCATCGAGGGGACGAACGAGATCAAGTTCGCCGCGCTCGCCGCGACGGTGGCCATCATCGCGATCTTCTTGCCGGTGGTGTTCATGCGCGGGATCATCGGCAAGTTTTTCTTCCAGTTCGGGGTCACGCTGTCGCTCGCGGTCGCGTTCTCGTACGTGGAGGCGATCACGCTGGCGCCGGCGCGCTGCGCCGCGTTTTTGCGCGGAAAGGTGGAGGCGCGGCGCTCCTGGCTCGGCCGCGGGGTGGACGCGGCCTTCGAGGGGCTGAGGCGCGGCTATGCGCGCTCGCTCGGCTGGGGTCTGCGGCGGCCGGTGCTGGTGTTGTTCGCGGCCGCGGCGGTGCTGGCCGGCGCGGTGCAGGCGTTTCAGAAGCTGCCGGGGGAGTTCGTGCCGTCTCAGGATCAGAGCCGACTCATGGTGCGCTTGCAGAGCGCGGTCGGCTCGAGTCTCGACGAGATGGACGGGCTGATGCGGCGGGTCGAGAGCAGCGTGAATCAGCGGCCGGAGGTGCTGCGGAGCTTCGCCGTCACGGGTGGCTTCGGCGGCTCGGGCGTGAATACGGGCGTGATGTTCGTCACGCTCAAGGACAAGCGCGAGCGCAGCGTCACGCAGGCCGAGTTCGCCGGCGTCTTGCGGCGCGAGCTCAACGCCATCCCCGGGCTGCGCGCGACGGTGATGGATCTGTCGCAGACGGGCTTCAGCGCGAAGCGCGGCTTTCCCGTCGAGTTTTCGGTGCGCGGGGGCGACTGGAACCAGCTGATCGAAGCGGCCGACGACGTGAAGCGGCGCCTGGTGCAGACAGGGACGGTGGTCGACCTCGACAGCGACTACCAGCTCGGGATGCCGGAGCTTCGCATCGAGCCGGATCGCGCGCGCATCGCCGATCTCGGGCTGTCGGTGGAGGAGGTGGCGCAGGCCGTCAACGTATTGATCGGAGGTTCGCGCGTCGGGAAGTTCAACGCGGAAGGGCGGCGCATCGACGTGCGCTTGCGGCTGCTGGCCGATCAGCGCTCGCGGCCGGAGAGTCTCGGCTACATCAAGATCCGGACGCCGGCAGGTGAGCTCGTGCCGCTGTCTTCGCTGATCCGGAAGGAGGAGCGTCCCGCGGCGCAGTCGATCACGCGGCTCGACCGCGAGCGCGCGATCAGCGTCTACGGGAACGTCGCGCCGGGGAGCTCGCAGGACAAGGCGCTCGCCGCGGTCGAAGCGCTCGCGAAGGACGTGCCCGAGGGGACGCGCGTCGTGCTCGGCGGCTCGAGCGTCGCCTTCCGCGAGTCGATGCAGAGCCTCGTTTTCGCGCTGGTCCTCGGGATCATCGTCGCGTACATGGTGCTGGCGGCGCAGTTCAACTCGCTGCTCCACCCGGTGACGGTGCTCACGATTCTTCCGCTCTCGATCGCCGGTGCTGCGTTCGGGCTGCTGCTCGCGGGGCAGTCGCTCAATATCTTCAGCATGATCGGGGTTTTGTTGTTGATGGGGATTGCGAAGAAGAACTCCATCATCCTCGTCGACTACGCGAACCGGAAGCGCGAGGAGGGGCTCGAGCCGCGCGAGGCGATGCAGACGGCCGGTCCGGTCCGATTGCGGCCGATTTTGATGACGTCGATCGCGACGCTCATGGCGGCGATCCCGGCGGCGCTCGGGTTGGGGGAGGGGTCCGAGACGCGGGTGCCGATGGCCGTGGCGGTGATCGGGGGGCTCGTACTCTCGACCACCCTCAGCCTGCTGGTGGTGCCGGCGTTCTACGTGCTGGCCGAGCGGGCGCTCCGCGCGCTGCGGCGCGTGTTCCGCCGGGGAACCGAGACGCCACGGCCCCCCCTTGCGCGCTCTTCGGGCAGTGCATAACTTCCCTGCTGTCGCCGGAAACACCCCAGAAATCGCGTGAAAGTAGGACTTTCCCGTGGCTTCGGGCCGGGAGCCGGCGCGGTTCTCCGCGATGCCCTCGGTGGGCTTCGCCAGGTGCGCCGCGCTGCGCCTCCGCCGGCAAAAGGAGGATTTACGATGTTGACTCGATTCAGTGACTGGAATGCCTGGCCGACGTTCGCCTTCCGAGACTTCCCCAGAAGCTTCGGTGCTTTCGATCAGCTCAGGCACGAGATGGATCGCCTGCTCTTCGATTTCGAGCGCGGCGCTCCCGAAGCCCGCACGTTCCCGAGCGCGCGGCTCGAGGACAGCGGCCAGGCCTTCAAGGTGACCGCCTACCTGCCTGGCATCGATCCGAAGGCCGTCGAGATCACCGCGACCGGTTCGACGCTCACTCTGAAAGGCGAGCGCAAGCTCCAGGTCCCGGAGAAGTACAGCGTGCACCGCAACGAGCGGAGCTCGTACAAGTTCTCGCGTACCTTCGAGCTGCCCGCCAAGGTCGACAACGAAAAGGTCGAGGCGTCGCTCGAACA
>DASXWF010001089.1:0-4380 GCA_036503835.1 Polyangiaceae bacterium
AATTTTGGGGGGTTGGATTTCGCGACTCGGCACGGCGTGCAACCCAACCCTAGAAATCTCTGGCGGGCCCTGGCGTCCTTTGGCGTCGTGGCGGCAAGAAAAACCCAACCACCGCCCCAAACGATACGGCCGATCTTTCACGCGGCGAGCGGCAACAACGCCCGGCACAATGCGGCGGCGCTCTCGGGCCGCTCTCCCGCCGCCTTGGCGAGACAGCTCAGGATGGTGTCCTCGAGCTCCGGCGGAATCGGCCGCTTGGCGAGCTTGGAGGGCGGCACCGGAGCGGCGTGCACGTGCTGCAAGAACACCTGGAGCGCAGTCTTCCCCGAGAAGGGCGGCACGCCCGTGAGCAGGAAGTAGCCAAGCGCTCCGACGGCGTAAAGATCGCTGCGCCCGTCGACTTGCTCGGGCGCGACCAGCGCCTCGGGCGACAAGTAGAGCGGCGTTCCCGCCACTTCCGCCGCAGGTGACGCCGAGCGCCGTCCCGTGCCCGGGATCTCGCGAGCCAGGCCGAAATCCAGGATCTTGACGTGCTCGTCGCCGCCGCCCGGCCCGCACAGCACGACGTTCGCGGGCTTCACGTCGCCGTGCAAGAGACCGAGATCGTGGACCTCGGCGAGCGCGCCGGCGAGCTCGGCGAGCACGCGCGCGACCCGCGCGGGCGCTTGCGGGCCCTCGCTCTCCACGAGTGTCTGGAGGTCTCGCCCCTCCAAGTACTCCATCACGTAGTAGGGCGCGCCGTCGCCGGTCCGACCAAAATCGTAGACTGCGATCGTGTTCGGATGCCTCAGCATCCGGGTCAGGCGCGCCTCGCGCTCGAAACGCTTCACGTCCCGCTCGCTCGAGCGCTCCGACGAAAGGAGCTTGATGGCGAGCGGCCTCTCCGCGAGCGGATGGGTCGCCTTGTAGACCACGCCCATTCCACCTTGCCCGATCCGCTCGACGAGCCGATAAGGCCCGAGCGCGCTCGAGCCCCTCGGCGCGCGCAGCAGGGCGAGCACGCGCAGCACGAGCGAACGCAGGAGCGACAGCACACGCCCTCCCGCCGAGACCCGCCGGCGTACGTGCGAGACGTGAAGGCGCGAGGAGCTCGAGAAGGAGGTTGTGTCGAATGCCGTGCGGTGTTTCATCGCGGACTCTCCGGAACTGGGACCGAGCCCATCCGGAGAGCCTGCGCCCACCGATTGTCAGCCTTATGTCATGTTTGGACATGTCAATAAAATGTCAGGATAAGACGGCGGGCGAACCAGGGGTTCGCAAGCCAGGGATCCGGCTCAAACAGACGGTGCCAGCCGTGCGGGAACGCGGTTACACTGACGCCGGCTGCCAGCGAGGGCGATCCCCGACCGTTACGATTTGCCCCTCGCGGGAGCCGGACCAGGGCGATGGACGTCACGAATTCCACCGGGAGCGGCCCCGCGTCGGCGCAGCCCCGCACTCCCGACATCCTCGTCGTGGACGATACGCCCGCGAACCTGCAGCTCCTGTCGGGCATGCTGAAGTCGTCGGGCTACCGGGTGCGCGTGGTCCCGAGCGGGCCGCTCGCGCTCCAGTCCGCCGCCAATCGCACGCCGGACCTGATGCTGCTCGACGTGAACATGCCCGAAATGGACGGCTACGAGGTCTGCCGGCGCATGAAGGCCGACCCGGCGCTCGCGGGCGTGCCCATCGTGTTCATCTCGGCGCTGTCGGAGCCGCTCGACAAGGTGAAGGCCTTCGGGAGCGGCGGCATCGACTACGTGACCAAGCCCTTCCAGATCGAAGAGGTCTGCGCCCGCGTGCAGACGCACCTCGAGAATCACCGGCTCACGCTCGCCCTGCAGGACCGCGCGACCGAGCTCGAGGAGAAGAACCAGGCGCTCCTGCGTTCGGAACAGCTCCGCGACAACCTGGTGCACATGCTCGTCCACGACATGCGAACACCGCTCACGGGCCTGCTCGCCTCCCTGCAGTTCCTCCAGGAGGACGCGAGCGCCGGACTGCCGCAGGAAAGTCGCGACGATCTGGTGAACGCCCTCGGCGGTGCCCGCCGCATCAAGCTCATGATCGACGACATGCTCGACATCACGCGGCTCGAAGCCGGACAGCTCGGCCTCGAACGGCAGCGCGCGCAGGTCGGCGAGCTGTTCGAACAGGCGCTCGCGTCGTTGGGCGGGCTCGCGAAGGGCCGGCATCTGCGCGTGAGCGCGCCGATCGGGCTCGAGTTCTTCGGCGACGGCGAGCTCTTGCGGCGGGTGCTCGTGAACTTGCTCGGCAACGCGCTGAAGTTCACGCCCGGAAGCGGGCGCATCGAGCTTTGCGCGACGGCCTCCGGCGCGGGCGTGCGCATGACCGTCGTCGACGACGGTCCCGGCATCGACGCGCGCTACCACGCCAAGATTTTCGAGAAGTTCGGGCAGGTCGAGGCCCGCGCCCAGCGCACGGTGCCCTCGACCGGGCTGGGCCTGGCGTTCTGCAAGCTCGCCGTCGAAGCTCACGACGGCCGGATCGGAATCGACAGCGTGGCCGGCGGCGGGAGCACGTTCTGGATCGAGCTCCCGGGCGCTCCGTGACCGACCTCCTTCACTGGCTCGAGGGCGTCTTCCGGGGGATCCCCCTCCAGGTCCTGGAATCGTGGGGCAGCCTCGCCTACGTGCTCGGGCTCGCCCTGGCCTTGTGTGCGTTCGGCGGCTTCACGCTGCGCCCGGGCGGACGTTTCGCCATCGGGCGCGAGTCACAGGCCTGGGACGCGCAGGCGTTCGCCTCCCTGCCCCTCACGTTCGTGTTGATCATCGCGAGCGGCACGCTCGGATCGTTCGTGGTGCTGGTACCCGGAGCGCAAACGCTCGAGTCGTTGAAGGACCTCACCGTCTTTCTGTGCGTGCTGCTGTTCGGCTACCCGGCGCTCGTGACGGTGCCGTTCGCCTACGGCCTCTCGGATCTGATCGAGGGAGTGTCGCCGGAGTCGTTGCTCGCCTGGCTGCCCGGCTACTTCATCAACCCCGCGTGCTTCTGGATCGCCTACCAGCTCATCGGAAAGAACCCCGACTTTCGGCGCGCGCGCACCTGGCTCCGCTACGCCGTCTTCGTCGTCGCGTTTCTCTGCATCGAGCCCGTGCTCTGGGGCTACATCTGCCGCGAGGAGTTCACGCCCGCGATCTCGTACAGAACGATCACGCCGGCGCTGTTCTTCACCACCGGCCTGACCTGGTGCCTGGCGCCGTTCGCGATGCTCGCCGCGCTGCCGGCGGCCCGCCGCTTGGGCATGTTCTGGGCCGAAATCAAGGGACACGTGCGGGAACGAGCGCTGGGTCAGGCCACCTGGGTCTGGGAGGCGGGCGCCGATCCGCAGTACCGGAGCCGCGTCCCGAGCGCGGGGCGCCTGCCGATCCGGATGTTGATCCTGGCGCCGTTCATCGTGCTCGTGCTGGTGATGATCGCCGCCACCGCGTACGTGACGCAGCGGAGCGCCGTGGAGGAGGCGACGCGACTCGCGCTTCTGCTGCACCGGCAGCAGGCGCAGACGATCGCGTTCGAGCTCGACGCGCGTCCCGAGGAGCTCTCGAACGCGGCTTCGCGCGGCGAACACCCGGGCATCGAGCGCGCGCTGGCCCGCCTGGCGGTGACCGACCGGAGCCGCATCTTCGTCCTGGATCGCCGGGGCGCCGCGCTGCTTTCGTCGCAGCCCAAGAGCGATCCGGTGTTGCGCGAGGCCGTCGCCGAGCTGCGGAACCGCGCGGAGGCCCTGCTTGCCCCCGATTCCAGCCTCACCTTTCATTTCGACCAGGTGACCGCGCGGCCGCTCGCCCGCGAAAAATGGTTCGCCTACGCCGTGCCCTACCGCGCGCGCGACGGCGCGCAGGAGTGGCTGATCGGCAGCGTCCTCGCCGAGGGCTTCTACCTCGCGGGCGTGCAGGTGGGGAACCGCCGCTCGGCGGCGATCTTTGCGGTCGCCCTGGTGTTCTCGCTGCTGCTCGCCGCGCTGCTCGCGTCGCTCGTCTCGGCTCCGATCGGCCGGGTGTCGCGCGGCGCGCAGGCACTCGCGCGCGGGGATCTCGCCGAGCGGGTTCCGGAGAGCCGCTGGGAGGAAGCGAACCTGCTCGCGGAGTCGTTCAATCACATGGCGGCGCGCCTCGAACGCTCCTTTCAGGAGCTCTTGACCGAGGTCGAGACGCGCAAGAAGCGCGAGTCGGAGCTCGAGGCGAGCGAAGGGCGGCTCCGCGCCAGCGAGCAGGAGCTGCGCCAGCATCGCGACCACCTCGAGGAGCTCGTGCTCGAACGCACCCAGGCCCTGCGCGTGGCCAAGGAGCAGGCCGACGGGGCCAACCGCGCCAAGAGCACGTTCCTCGCCAACATGTCGCACGAGATCCGGACGCCGATGAACGCGATCCTCGGCTTCGG
>DASXWF010001090.1:0-8648 GCA_036503835.1 Polyangiaceae bacterium
TGTCCGTAACGACCCCGCCGCCGAGGCCCACGAAGCAGCTCTTGCGGTCCGCGCCGGCCCCGAGCGCCGCGCGCCAGATGCGCTCGACGCTGCCGATCTGCTTGTGGCGCTCGCCGGGCTCGAGGATGAGCTCGGCCGCGCGCCTCCCCTTGGCGCCGAGCGCGCTGCGCACGAGCGGGGCGTGGAGCGGCTCGACGTTCTGATCGCTCACGAGAAAGGCGAGGGACGTGTTCCCGACGAGCTCGGACAGGCGGGAGCTCACGAGTTCGTGGCCGACCTCGACGGCGTAGCTGCTCGCTCCGGCCGCGACGGCGATCGGATCACGCCGCCAGACGGCGCCGATCGCGGCGGCGACGGCTTCGGGAGCGGCGCCGTCGGTGGGAATCGACGCGTGTGCCTCGGCGTAGGCCAGGGCGCGCTGGGCGAGCAGCTCCGTGGCGCGGAGCTCGACGTCGTCGGTATCGAGCAGCGGGCGGCCGCTCGTCTTGCCGGCACGGCGCGCGATCTCGCCCGGAGCGGCGGTGAGGGTGACGACCACCGCGCGGTCGAGCGCGAGCAGCCGGGTGGCGCGGGAAAGCAGCGCCCCGCCGCCGAGCGCGACGACCGGGGCCGGCTCCTTCCCGCTCGCGTGCTCGGCGAGCACCGCTTCGATCTCTTCGGCCTCGCGCGCGCGAAAGGCCGCCTCGCCGGAACGGGCGAAAAACTCGGGGATGCTCGTCCCCAGCCGGGCGCTCAGCCGCTCGTCGAGATCGATGAACCGGCGCCCGAGCTCGCCGGCGAGCCGTCGCCCGACGGTCGACTTGCCGGTCGCCATGAAACCGCCGAGAAAGAGAGGGCGCTGCACGGAAGTGCCCGAAGCCTCGCACGGAGGTGCGGGGACGCGCTACTCGATGCCGCCGAGTCGGCGCACCGCGCCGGCGCGCCGCCCGTTCGGATAAAGCTTCAGGTACTCGAGCGCGCGCTCCCGGGCGAGCGCGGCTTCGCCGGCGCGTGACCAGCACTCCACTTCGCGGGCGAGCGCGTCCTGGGTGAGGGCGCGAGCGCGGTCGAGGCGGCGCGCGGTCGAAAAGGCTTGAGCGGCTTCGCGCGGGCGGCCGAGCTGCTCGAGCAGCGTGCGACCGAGGGTGAAGGCCGCGAGCGGGGCGCGCGAGTCGAAGGCGTGCTCCCGAATCAGCCGCTGCAGCGGCGCCACGGCGCGTTCCGGGCGGCCGCCGAGCCGGGCCACGTCGGCCGCCAGCAGCAGGTCCTCGGGCGTGTTGCGCACCGCGTTCGCGCCTTCGGCGTTCAGGCGCGTCAGGGCGGCGGAGTAGTTCCCTTCCTCGGCGAGGGCGCGCCAGGAGTGGGGAACGGCTGCGGTGCGAGCGGGGTCGTTCGGCGCCTGTGGAATGGGAGCGACGGCGCTCGGCAGCTCGGCGGCGGGCGCGGGCGGGACGAGCGTGCTCTCCCCCACGCCGAGCTCGCGCGAAATCGCGGCGTTCGAGACGCGAACGCGGCCGCGCTCGACCGCCACGCGCACGCCCGTTCTCTCGAGCGTGACGGTGAATACGGTACCGAGCACGGTGATGGTCACGTCCCCGGCGAGAACATGGAACGGGCGCGCCGGGTTGGGCGTGACCGAGAAGCGCGCGGAGCCCGTCTCGAGCCGGAGCGTGACCGACTGCGGGCTCACCTCGACCGCCTCGACGCGGGCGTCGTTCGACCGCGCCGTGACGCTCGAGCCGTCCTGAAGCTCCGCGAGACTCGCGACCTGACGTTGCTCCGTGAGCTGGGCGACGGGCGGCCGCGCGGGCTGGCGCCCGATGAACACGCCGAGCAGCAGGATCAGCGTTCCGAGCATGGAAACGGCGGCGATGCGCGTGCGCCGCTCCTGGCGCGCGCGGGTCGCCACGCCGGCGAGGAGCGCGCGCCGCACCCGTTCTTCGCGCTCGAGCGTGAAGTCCGGCTCGATGCGGGGGCGCGCCCCTTGGATGCGCTCGGCGAGGTCAGACATCCGCGAACGCCCCTTCGATGTGCTTGGCGGCGGCGGAAATGCGGCGCTTGGCCGTGGCGAGCGAGCAGCCCGCGAGCGACGCCACGTTTTCCAGGGGTTCGCCCTCGATGTAGCGGAGCGACCAGGCGATGCGCTGGTTCGCGGGCATGCCGTCGAGCACGCGATAGAGCCGCGCGACGAGCGCGCGCTGCTCGGCGCTCGCGCCGCGATCGATCACCGCTTCGTACGAGGTCGGCTCGTCCAGGCCGAGGAAGCCGCGCAGCCGGCGCTTGCGCAGGCGCTGCCGCGCGCTCCGTACGGTGACGCGCGCGAGCCAGGCACGGATGGCCGCCGGGTCGCGCAGCGCGTGCAGGCCGCGCACCGCCGCCAGGAACACCTCCTGAATCGTGTCGTCCACCTCGTCGTCCCGGCCGAGCAGGCGGTGCGCGATGGCGGCGACGTAGGGCGAGTACCGGCGGAACAGGCCGTCGAGGTCGTGGGATCCGGCGGACTCGTCGAAGCCGTGCGCGCCGCCGATGCCGCTGATGCGACTGACTCGCTCGAAGCCGGCCCCGCTCTTTCGCTCGGCCCCCGGGCCGCTCTGGTCGATCTCGGGAATGCTGTCGCGACCGGCTTTCCCCGCGCTGGCGGTGGCAGCGGAGGCCGGGGCTGGTGGAACCAGGCGAATCAGGGGCACGGTGGGTTCCTCGAACGACACGTCGGGGCTCTGTCCCGGAGGTGGAGTGGATCGGGGCGATTGGCTCATCGAATGCCCGTGTTTCGCTGAGACTGTACGCCTGGCGCGGCATCCACCCGGCGCGCACCGGCAGAGTGAGCTCGAGAGGGATCCCCGGTGCACCAAGCCCGCATGGTGGAGATCACTTTACCGCTTCCCCCGCCTGGAGCCACCTGAGCGGTCTCTGGCAGGAGCAGACCACGATAAGCATGGGGGGAACTGGCCCGATGAAAGAACCGGCGTGCCCGGCGGGACGGCCGTCCTTCCGGTCGGGGAGGGACGCCGGGAGCTCCTCATAGCCACAATCCCACTCCCAACTGAGCGCTCCCCCAAAAGCCCCGGACGGACGGCTCCGCTCCGCTCGAGAGCGGGAGGACGCCGTGGCCGAGCTCCCCGGAGAGGTCGAAGACCAGATGATGCGCGAAGAGCGAGACCGACGTGGTCGCGAGCGGCCAGCCGAGGGTGCCGAGGTACGAGCCGTTCTCGCTCGTGACGAGCCCGGCGCGTAGCCCGACGCCCGCGCGCAAGGTGAGGGGCTCCACGGCGTAGAACGCGTGCAGCAAGCCCCCGATGGTCGCGCTCGTCACTTTCGTGGATGCGAGCGTGCCGCTTTCGACGAGCGCGTCGACCGCCCAGCTTGCCACCGTGAAACGCTCCTCGCCGATGCGGGCGCCGCCGCCCCAGAGCTCGCCGCTGCCGTTGAAGAACGCGCGCATCGAACCGATCGCCATGATGCGCAGCACGGGCGTACCGACGCGGGATGGGTCCGGCGGTGCGGGCGGGCGCTTGCGTTCGGCGGGGATGTACGGGCTCGACGCGTCGCCGTCCGTGCCGGATTGGGGCGTGTTTTCGGGTGATCCGGGTGGCCCGGCGGAGGGCGGAGCTTCGCGAGCGCTCGGCGTGGCGCTGTCGAGATTCTTCACCGGTCCACGATGCGCGCGCACGACGGCGCGCGCCGTCTCGAGCGTCTGCGCGGGAGGCGTCGGGCCTTCGGGTTCGACTTCCGGCGCGGGGTTCGCGGCGAGCTCGGCCCAGCTCGCCATCACGAGCTCGGACGCCGCGATCGCGACGAGCCGCGCTTCACCGCGGTCGCCGAACGAGGTCGAGTCGAACGAGCGCTGCACCGTCTTGCGGCTGAGCGGATCGCGCACCTCGACGATCACGCGCGCCCCCTGACAGCGGATGTTCACGTCCGTGATGTGAGGGTTCGGCTCGTTCGCGATGCGCGTGCCGAGGTCGGCCGCGAAGATGCGCCGGACGCTCGCCTCGTCGAGCCGCGAGCAGTTCACGAGCTCGAGGCTGACGGGCGCCGTTTCGGCCGCGGCGCGAAGGGGCACGGCGAAAAGCGCCGTAAAAAGCAGCGTTGCCACGACCCGCCACACGCAGCCGGCATGATAGAATGAAAACCTGCCGCCGCCCGCATGGAAAGGCTCGACTTCAGCAAGTACGAGGGGACGGGCAACGACTTCGTCCTCGTGGAAGCTCCGTCCGATCGGGTGGTGTCGCCCGAGCGGGCGCGCGCTCTCTGCGACCGGCACTTCGGGATCGGTGCCGACGGCGTGATCCTGGTCGTGCCGGCGGGCTCGGCCGGAGCGCGCGCGCGGATGGTCGTCCTGAACGCCGACGGCTCCCGTCCGGAGATGTGCGGCAACGGGCTGCGCTGCGTGGCCCTTTTGCTGGCGGAGCGTGAGGGTCGGGAGCAAACCGAGTTCGTCGTCGAGACCGACGCCGGGGAGCGACTCACCCGCGTCGAGCGATCCGGGGCGGCCGGTCAGGTGACGATCGGCATGGGCCGGGGCCGGCTGGTCGCGAAGGAGCGTTTCCCGGTGCGCGGCAAGGACTGCGAGTTCCTTCGGGTCGACATGGGGAACCCCCACGCCGTCGCGTTCGTCGAGGGCGTGGACGAGGCGGAGCTCGACCGCGTCGGTCCTGCGATTTCGGCAGCAATTCCGGGGGGAACGAACGTCGAGGTGGTCACG
This sequence comes from Polyangiaceae bacterium, assembly GCA_036503835.1. Taxonomy (GTDB): domain Bacteria; phylum Myxococcota_A; class Polyangia; order Polyangiales; family Polyangiaceae; genus PMG-095. The sequence continues at coordinate 4,685 of DASXWF010001090.1, forward strand.
TTCCAGGGCCCGCGCTCGATCGACTTGCTGGTCTGGGAGCGGGGCGTCGGTCGCACGCTTGCGTGCGGGACGGGTGCCGCCGCGGTGGCGGTGGCGGCGGCGATGACCGGGCGGAGTCCGTACGGAGAGCCGCTCGAGGTTCGGCTGCCCGGCGGCGCGCTCGTGCTGACCGTCGCCGAGGGGTCGCTCGAGGTGACCATGCGCGGCCCGGCGCGCCACGTCTTCTCGGGCCAGGTGCGCCCGTGAGCGGAAACGGCAGCGGGCTTTCGGTCGTCGCCATCGTCGCGGACCCGGATGCGGCGGCCCTGCTCGACTACGCGACCCAGAGCGCCGGTGACTCGCTGAGCATCGTGAAGACACTCGCCGACGGGCTCGCCCGGGTGTCAGTCGAGGTCCCCGACGTGGCGCTCGTGGACGTGGCCATCGGTCAGAACGCGGGTCTCGCGGTCGTGCATCACATCCGCGCGCTCGCGCCCGGCGTGCCGATTTACGCGCTGACCCCGGAAAAAAGGCTGGATCTGGGCAACCAGGCGATCGCGCTCGGGGCCACGGGCGTGCTCGTGATGCCGCTCACGGGCGACGACGTGCTGACGACGCTCGGCGACGTGCGGGCGCGCCGGGCGGAGCGCGACCGCTTTCGCGAGATCGAGGCGCGCGTCCAGAGCTCGCACCTCGAGTCGAGCCTGTTCGTCAAGGTCGCGGAGCTCGCCGAGTGCGAGACGCGGCGCGAGGCGGCCGAGCGGTTGTTGCGCGCGCTCGGGGACGCCGGATCGCGGCGGGCGCTGCTGTACCTGCCTGCGGGGGACGGCGCGCGCCAGCTGATGCGCGGGGCGGCCCTGCCTCGTGATCTCGAGAGTCCGTCGTTCTGCGAGGAGCTCGAGCTGATGGCGTTCGCCGAGCAGCGCGGGCTCGAGGTGATCCGGCTCGCGCTTCGCCGCGAGATCGGCGGCGTTCTGCTCGCCGACCGCGTGCTCGCCGGGGTCGCTCCCGAGGCGCGCGAGGCGCTGCTCGGCGCGCTCGCCGTGCAGGCGGCGACGCTGTTCGCGTTGATCGGCGCGCGCGAGGAAGCGCAGCGCGGCGGCATGAAGGATCCGCGGTCGAGCGCGTACACGTTCGCGTACTTCGTGGACGTGGCCGGGCGCGAGATCGACATGGCGCGCCGGCACCGGCGCCGCTTTTCGCTGACGACCATCGGCGTGCACCCGCGCAGCGAGCCGCGCCCCGACGAGCCCGAGCCGACGCTGGCGATCGTGGAGCACGTGCTCGGCGCCGTGCGCGACACGGACGTGCTGGCGCGCGTCGATGCCAACGAGTTTTACCTGCTGTTGCCCGAGACGGGCGGCCTCGGGGCGCACTCCTGCCGCCGGCGCGTGCTGGATCGGCTCGCGGCCTCGCCGGGGGCCGAGTCGCGCGATGTCGGCGTCGGGGTCGCGGCATACCCGCACGACGGCGGTGACCTCTCGCGGCTTCTGCGCATTGCACGCCACCGCGCGGAGGTGTGCCGGATGTCGGTGGTCGAGCGGCTCGGCCTGCGCAAGCTCGGGCTCGCCGACATCGTGGACGCGCTGCTGGCCGAGCCTGCCGGCGTCGCGCAGCGTCTGCCGCTGCTCGACATTCCGCGTCCGATCGAGCTGCCCATGACGGACGTCGTCGGGCTCGTGCAGGCGGCGATGCGCGAGGCGGCGCGCGGCGGCGCGGTCCTCGCGGCGCTCACCCGTCGAGCTGGCGTGGGCATCGGTGGGGCGCTCGCGGGCGAGGCGGCGGCGGGCGGGGCGCGTCATGTGCACGCCGTGGACGTGAGCGGGCAGCCGGGTTGCGCCAACGTGGAGATCTGCGCGCTCGTCGCGGAGCACGGCGCCTACGCGCTCGTCGGGCGCTCCGAGGGGCACTCCGTGCGGGCCGTGCACGCGGCCGATCCGCTGCTCGCGGATCTCTTGATCCAGCGCCTGAGTCAGGCTTCGGGCGCGAGGTGGTCGGACTGATGCAGCGTTTGGTCTTGCTGGTGGAGCCGGACGTGGACGAGCTCGGAGCGCTCGCCTCCAAGCTCCGCGCCCACGGCCTCGAGGTGGCGATCGCGGACGGTCTCGAGAGCGCCGCGGATCGCGCCCAGATTGCGCGCGTGAGCGTGCTCCTGGTGTCGAGCAGGATCGCGCACGCGCCGGGGTTCGCGGCGGAGATCGCTTCGCGCCCGGCGCTTTCGTCGCTGCCGCGTTACGTGCTCGTGGACGGGCTCGGGCAGCGCGACGACGGCTCGCTCGCGCGCTGGGACGCCGAGGCGATCGTGAAGCGGGTGTACGCGCTCGGGCGCTCGGTGCCCGTCGCCGCGAGCGAGGATTTTCGCGGCGATCTGAAGCAAGTGAGCGTGCCCGACCTCTTGCAGCTGCTGGGCGCGAACCGCCGCAGCGGCACGCTCTCGCTCGCGACGCACGCCGGCCAGGGCGAGGTGCGGCTCGCCGACGGCGAGGTCGTGGACGCGGTGTACCGGCGCGTGGACGGCGAGAAGGCGCTGATGCGGCTGCTCGGCGAGAGCGAGGGCTCGTTCGCGTTCGTCGGCGGCACGGCGGCGACGTTGCGGCGCATCGAGCGCCCGACGAGCGCGCTGATGATGGACGGCATGCGCCAGCTGGACGAGACGCGGCGCCTCGTGACGACGCTGGCGCTCGGCGACGACGCGCTGCTCGCGAGCGTGCTCGCCCGCCCGGAGCACGGCGACGTGGGACAGCGCGTGCTCGACGCGCTGGTCACGCCCCACACGCTCGCCGAGGTGCTCGACGAGGTTCCGGCGCTCGATCTCGACGTGCTGCAGGCGCTCGATGGGCTGCTCGCGATGGGCGCGGTACGGCGCCTGGCGGGCGGGACGCTGCGGGCCGAGCTCGCGGATCCGGAGCGGCTCAGCGTGCTCTCGGCGCTCGCGCGCAGGGTGGCGCGGAGCGGCTTCGAAGGCGCGCCCCGGCTCGCGCTCGCGGGCTCTCAGCGCGAACTGGCGACCGCGCTTTCGGCCCTCTCTCGCATCCACGATACCGTCGTGGCCAGCGACGTACCGGCGGCGCCGGTGCCCCACCAGCTCGCGACCTTTCGCCTGAGCGAGGGTGTCTCGCTCGAGCTCGTCGGCGTCCCCTTGATCGATGCATTTTCGCCGCTCTGGGCGCTCGTCTTGCCGAGCTGCGCGGCCATCGCGCGCATCGGCGACGAGCCTTCGGAAGCGCTCGAATCGGCCTGCCAGCTGTTGTCCGTGCCGTTGATCGACGGGGCGCCCGTCCTGGCGGAAGGCGGCGGGGAAGCCGATCCCGAACGCATGGCCGCACTCGTGCGCCTGACGCTGGAGCGTGCCGCAGGCGGGGACTGATCGCGGTAGAATCCCGCCCGATGCAAAACCCGCTGCGCTTCTTGGCTCCGGCTCTTGCCGCGCTCGCGTTCGTCGTCCACGCGGGCGCCGCGCGCGCCGATCAGATGGTCATCAAGTATCCCGGCCAGCACCCGCGTTACATCTTCGAGGCGGAGCCGCACGCCCTGCTCGCGCCGTTCGACGATTTCGTCCCGGGCGTCGGCTTCCGCGGCACGGTCGAGATCGTCGACAACGGCTTCATCCCCAAGATCAACAACACCGTCGGCATCACGTTCGGCATCGATTACGCCCACAAGGGCGTCTGGGTGCCGGTCGCGATGCAGTGGAATTTCTGGCTCAGCCGCAAGTGGTCCGTGTTCGGGGAGCCGGGGGTCTCGATACGGGCGGGGGATCTTCCGCGCGATCACAAGGTCGGCTGGTTCGCCTTCTGGGCGGGCGGGCGCTATCACTTCACCGACCACATCACGCTCACGATGCGCATCGGGCATCCGACGCTGAGCGTCGGGGTTTCGTTCCTGCTCTGAGCGGGTTGCGGGGGACTGCGCTCGGGCACGGGTACGGAGGGGCGACGTGCGCGTTCTTAGCCGAAATTTCGCGCCGTTCAGGGGGGGTATGCTA
>DASXWF010001091.1:0-11157 GCA_036503835.1 Polyangiaceae bacterium
CGCGAGTTCGTCGTAGCCCCTGCCGCGAAACTCGAGCAGACAGAAGCCGTGACCGAAGGGATCGGAGCAGAGCGCGAGCAGGCCGTAGGCGTGTTCGCTCACCTCGCCCTCGAGCTTGGCGCCCAGGGCGAGCACGCGCTCGAGCGCGCTCCGGATGTCTTCGACGACGAAGTCGAGGTGCAGCGGCGTCCAGTGCCGACCGTAGTCGCGCGCCGTGGCCGCGCCCGAGAACGGCGGGGCACCTGCGTCCTTGCGCAGGAGGTAGATCGGGGCTTCCGCGCCAAGCAGCTCGACGAAATCGTCGTCGAAGCGCCGGCCCACGTCGAGGCCGAGCGCCTGCGTGTAAAAGCTCACGGCACGATCGATGTCGTCCACGTCGAGATTGATGAGGAGTTTCGCCATGGCAAGGTCTCGTTGGAGTATCGTACGGAAGCCGGGACCGCCCGCGGAACGCAATGACGACCTGGGACGACCAGCAGTACCTGAAGTTCGCGGACGAACGCACGCGACCGGCGGCGGAGCTTCTCGGCCGCGTGCCGCTCGCGGAGGCGAAGCAAGTCGTCGACCTCGGGTGCGGGCCGGGGAACTCCACTGCCTTGCTCCGCGAGCGCTTCCCGCGCGCACGCATCCTCGGCGTGGACAACTCCACCGACATGCTGGAGCGAGCGCGCAAGGACTACCCCGACCTGACGTGGGTGGAAGCGGACGCCGGCTCCTTCGCCGGCGAAACACCCTTCGATCTGCTGTTCGCGAACGCGCTCTTGCAGTGGCTGCCCGACCACGCGTCGCTCGTCCCGGCGCTGTTCGAAAGGCTTGCCCCGGGCGGTGTGCTCGCCCTGCAGATGCCTCGGAACTTCGAAGAGCCGAGCCACCGCCTGATGCGCTCCACGCACGGCCCCTGGTCGGAGCACCTTGCAGAAGTCCGCGCTCTGACGCAGGTGTCGAACCCGGCATTCTACTACGATCTGCTGGCTCCGTCGGCGCGTTCGGTGGACATCTGGCAGACGACGTACGAACACGTCATGCCGTCGCCCGACGCGATCGTCGATTGGGTGAAAGGCACGGGCCTCCGGCCTTACCTCGAGGCACTGCCGGAGTCGCAGCGGGCCCCCTTCCTCGCAGCCTATACCCGGGGCATCGACGGGGCGTACCCGACTCGCAGCGATGGTAAACGACTGTTCTCGTTTCCGCGCCTCTTCATCGTGGCGGTGCGGTGACTCCACGCGGAGCCTCGCTGGCTACTCGATGCGCTCGAGGCCCTGATCCTTGAGCCACTGCTCGTAGCGATCTTTGCGGCCCTCGATCTCCGCCGGAGTGAAGGTCGGCTCGTCCGGCGGCTGATACGCCTCGGACTCCGGCGGCTGATACGCCTCGGACTCCGAACTCGTCGTGGTCACCGGCGCGTCTCGTTGCGTCGTGACCGGTGCTCGCGTCATCGGAGCTTCCGTCTGCGCGGAAGCTTGCGGGGCTTCGGCTTGAGCCGGCGCGTCCTGCGTCGGCTCCGGAGCTTGCGCCACCGTGGCGGCTGGCGTCACCGGGGCCGGCTCGGTGAACGCCACCACCGCGGGCACCAGCTTCGACTCTCGGTCGAGCGCAATCGAGTCGGGACCCGCGTTGAGCTTCGGCTCCCAGGGCAAAGCGACGCGATTGGAGAGCACGTTCAGCTTGCCGGCGAACACGGGCATGCGAGGAGCGAACGCCGCGACGGCGAGCGCCAGCGTCCCGAGCACGCCGATCACGCCGAGGGCTCGCGCGATGCCGGAACGCCGGCGCGGCGGGCGCCACTCGGGATCGGCAGATTCGTCCCACGAGTCAGCTTCCCGCGCGCCGGCTTCGTACCACGCGTCGCGACTGGTTCTGTCCCAAACGTCGGAGCGATGCATAGCCATGCCGTACGTCCGGTGCATCGGGCGTGCCACGACGCTAGTCCGTTTAATCGCCGCTCGCGGAGCGGCGCGTGTCCGATTGCCACAGAGCGGCGAAACTACGGAGCGATCTTCTTCACCAGCGGCAGCGGATCGAGGCGCTCCGCTCGGTAGACCCCGTAGTCCTTGGGCAATTTGAGCTCCCACGCCACCGCGCCGGTGTCGCGCGTTACCTCGATCACTCGACTTTCGGGCGTGATCGAAGCGGTGCCACGACGGCCCGCCGCGATCAGCACGTTGCCGTTCGCCAGTCGATCCGCATCTCCCCAGAACGGCACGTAGAGCTGCTCTTTGTACCAGGCGTCCGTCTGGAAGGTTCCCGGCCACTCCCAGACGAGCGTCGCGGTCTTGGCGGTTTCGTCGATGGCGTATTCGACGGCGCGCGTGTGACGGTTGCCGGGATTGCCGTCCTCGATCACGCCGCTGAAGCCGCCGTTGTCGAAGAACAGGATCGTGCCGTCGTCGTGAATCTCCGGATCGTGGATGTCAGAAAACTGCGAGCTCGGCGGGACGAAGGTCATGTCGCCGAAGTTGCTGTTCAGGCTCGTCTGTCCGTACTTCGCCGGCAGGTGCCACTGCAAGGCCTTCGTGCTGTACGTGAGCTTGGCGACGCCGAGCCAGCGAAAGCTCAGGTAGGCGACGTCATTTTCGAGATCGACCGTGATCGAATTTCCGTGCGCCCAGTCCCCCGTAGCTCCGGACGGCGGCGTCATCACGTCCGACACGCCGATCGAATGGACCATCTGGTTCTGTGTGGAGAGCTCGATGAACACTTGGTCCGTGCGGCCGCCGGTGCTGGCATCACGCATCGTGATGTGATTGCCGTTGCTGAGCTTGCCGGTGTGGTGCGAAAGCTGATCGGGAACACCGCACAGCGGGTCGTCGCACGTCCAGACCGTGTTGCCGCCCCAGTCCACTTCGACGGGACCGATGGAGGGACTACCGGCGCCCGTGGTGAGCGACGCCCCCATCACGACTCCGACGTCGGTGCGATCGACCGAAATGGCGCCGCCGCGCTCGTTGTTGGTGCCGTGAATGAAGTACCAGACCGGCTTTCCGGCCTCGTCGTAGATGACCGCGGCCGGGGGCGCTCCGCTGTACGCGCGATTCGTGCCGTCGCCCTTCTGTACGTTCATGAGCGTCCACCCCGGCTGAGCCTTGGCGGCGTCGTAGACGGAGATCGTGCCGAGCGGGATCTGAGCGGGCAGCACGCCGGTGGTGAACGTCCCCGTGCCTTCCAGCGTACCGCTCGCTCCGGTCGAGAGCGCGCGAATCTGATAGTCGCTCTCGGCGTGCATCCCGATCACGAGCACCTCGTGCTCGGTGACGCCGGACTCACCCTCGATCTCCCACGTGAGCGCGCCCTCGCCGAACTGAACCACGGACGACGCAGGTTCCGCGGTCGTCCATTTCACGTAGGCCGAAAGAACGCTGCGCGGATTCGCCTCGATCGTCAGATCGGAAATCGAACCGACCACGACCGCGCCGCCGGCACCCGCCATCCCGGCCGTGCCCGCCGTTCCGCCCGCGAGGCCGCCGCTGCCGCCCGAGCCTCCGCTGCCCGCTCCTCCCGACGCGACCGTTCCAGCGGCACCGCCCGACGTGGCACCGGCGGCACCGGCGGCGCTGCCACCGCTGCCCGGGCTCGTGCCCGACCCGCCGCCCGATCCACTCGATCCCGCAACGGAGCCGCTCCCGGCTCCGCCGGCCCCGGGCGACCCGGAAGCGGCGCCGGAGATCCCGGCGCTCGGCGAGGTGCCGGAGTTTCCGGCTCCCGGCGTCGCGTCATTGGACTCCGATCCGCAAGCGGCCACGACGACGGCAGCCGCGAGCGCGCCCGGCAGCGCGGTGGTGAAGCGAAGACGACCGCGTGCACGAGAAAAAGCATAAGTCATGCGCGCATCTATGGCCCATCGCCCACCGAGCCGCCAGCCCGCCGGCCCTGACCTCGGGTCAGCGCCTCGAAGTGGTCGGACGGCCGTGAGAGACTGCGGCGTCGCGCCGGAGTAAGGCGCCGTTCCCGCATGATCGACGAAAGCGCGTTCGGACTCCTCATCGCCTATTTCAACCTCGAAGACGATGAATACGCGGGCGAGCGGGAGGACTTCGTCGCGCGCTACGCCGCGTTCGCGACGTGCTTGCGCGAGCGGCTCGTGGAGACGCCGCCCGGTTCTTCCGGGCGCGTGCTCGATCTCGGCCACGCCGTGTACATCGAGCTCGACGAGGATGACGCGGCACAGAACCTGATCGCGTGGCTGCGCGACGCGCGAAGCGCGCTGCGCGAACGCGACTACGAGACCGCGGCCGTGCTGACGTTCGGCGCGACCTGGGTCGACGCGAACGAGCCCCGGCCCGACGTGGCCGCCGAGGGCGCATTCCGATTCGTGCGCGCTTCGCTGCCGAGCGAGCCGTTGCGGCGTGCTCTCCTGGCCGAAGCCGCCACGCACGGCGACGAGGAGTCCGGCGTCGAAGGCTGGGGCCCCGGCCTCTACCTCGACGTCGAGGCGACCGAAGCGCTCGGACGCAAGCCGAAGAACGAGCCGACGATCCTGCGCGCCGGTGGCGCGCGTTTCTATCGCGGCGGCAGCTAGTGCTCCGCCCAAGAAAGTTGACCCTAACCCGTCTTGCGCTGCACGAGAGCGCCCGGCGCGGCCGCACGAGTCCACTGCAGGACTCGAGGTGCAACACGGTGTAACGCACCGCATCCGTTCCTGTGCAACTCGTCCTCGAGTTGCATGGCCTGATTTTTCGCGGGGATTTGCGGGGTCGGTTCCGGCACGACGGTTGCTGTGAACGCGTTCCGGGAGAGTCGATGATCACGGAACACGTACGAATCGGCTTGATTGGTGTCGGACCGCGAGATCGCGGCGCGTGCGAGGCCTGGTGCAACACCTTCGGATTCCTCCTGAGCGCCTTTCCGCTCGAACCGGGCCCCGAGCTCGCCAGGATCCGGCAATTCGGCGCGGTAGCGATCGGTGTGGAGGAACGTCCCCTCCTTTCGCTCGCCGAGTGCGGGCGGCTGCGCGCCGCCCTGCCTCATTTCCCCTTGGCCCTGCTCGGACCCTTCGACGCGGAGCTCGAAGCCGCGGCGGAGCGGGCGGGCGTGCTCTTCATGCCGTGCCCGACGGGCGAGTCCGCTTGGCATGGGCTCGGCGCCTTGATGACGGCCCGGCGCCTGGAGTTACGGAGCGAGGGCGAGACCTGGATCTCGCCGCGCCTGCGGCTCGACCGGACCGCGCGCGTGCTCTACGTGGACGGTGAGAAACGCACGCTGACCGCGGCGAAGTTCGACCTCTTCGCCTACCTGGTCGACCACGCGGGCCGCGCCGTTCCGGCGCGCGAGCTCGTAGAACGCGGGCTTTTGCTCCCGAGCCAGGCGTCACGCTACAAGGGTTTGATCGCCGAGCTCCGCCAGCACCTCGGCATCGAGCGCGACTGCATTCGTGCGGTGCCCGGCTACGGCTACCGCCTCGACCTCGGCGAACGCGGGTCTCGCCCGCAGCTACGCAGCGACTTTTCTCCGCGACCCGGCGCGGGCGCGCCGAATCAGAACCCCGCGCTCACCGCCACGGTCGATCCGCGCAGCGTGACGCCGATCCGCCCGCTCTTCTTGTAGCGATCGGGGTCGTCCCCGTGGAGATAGAGCACCACACCGGCGCCGACCACGACCGCGCTCGTGATGCCGAGACCGAGCGCGACTCGGTCCAGCGTCTGGATGCGCTCCTGCCGTGCGTCGTTCTCGATCTGGGCCGTCTCGTCCTCGGGTGACGTCCCCGGCGCGCCGGCGGGCGGCAGGCGGTCTCGTTCCGATTCCCACTCGCCGTACAGGTGGTTCGAGTAGAGCCGGGTGGCGAGCGCGCCCACGCCGACGCCGAGACCCGCGATGCCGAGCACGTAAGCGCCGAGGCGTTGTGTGCGCGCGCGGCGCTCGTACTCGGCGCGGTACGCGGCGGTCGGCGCGAGCTCGATGTCCAGCCCGAGCTTTTGCCCCGCAGCCACGGAGATCGTGCGCGAAAACGGCTGGAACCCGCGGCGCTGCACCAGCACGCCGTGCCGCCCCGCGACCAGCCGCTCACCCCGAAACGGCTGGCCGTCGAGCAGTACGGTCGAGCCCGCTTCGCTGACCCGCAGCGCGAGCTCGGCCGTTCGAGCGGGCGCGAGCGGCTCCATGCTGCACTTCGGCCTTCGATCCGTGATCGAGGCGAGCTGGATCTCCTGAGTGCGATAGCCCGCGCGCCGGAGCTCCAACACGCCCGCGCCCTCCGGCACGTCGATCGACACGTGCTGGCGAGCGTCGGCGGTTCCTCCGACGGCCGTCCCGTCGAGCCTGACCTCGACGTCCGGTACGGCGCAGGCGAGCTCGAGCTTCCGCGAGCCGAGCCTCGTCAGGGCCACGACGACCTTCGAGGTCTCGCCGGCCCGAAGCTCGAGGGACAGGCTGCGCTCGAGGTAACCCGGCGCGCGAACGACCAGAGCGTGCTTCCCCGGCTCGAGCACGAGCCCGCCCTCGGGCAAGCTCGCCGGCTTGCCGTCGAGCAGCACGACCGCCGTCTCGGGTTCGAGCTCCAGCGCGAGCTGCGCCAGCTTCGCGCGTTCGGCGCGGAGCAGCGCCGTGACATGAGCGTGGCGCTCTCCCGGCACCTCGGCGCCGCCGTCGGCGAGGTAGCGCTCGAATGCTTCCACCGCGGCGAGCGTGCGCCCGGCCGCGGCTGCGGCGAGCCCGATGTTGTACTGCACGGAGTAGTGCGGCGAGAGCTCGTAGGCCTTGCGAAATTCGACCAGCGCCTGATCGAACTCCTGTGCGTCGGCGTGCGCAATCGCGCGCTCGAAGTGGCGAGCCGCGTCGTCCGCGCCCGCTTCGGCGCGCGCTCGCGCCGAGAGTGCGAGCGAAACGAACACGACTCGCGCGAGCCGATTCCTCTCCCAAAACGGCATGGTTACGGTGTGGTGCGATAAGGATTTCGGCGATCGAACGATCCCGTATCGCTCGACCCGGTCAACGTGGTCGCGGGTGGCGACGCCGCCGTGGCGGCCGGCGTCACGGCAGTGGCGGAGGCCTGTGCCTGCGGCGTGCGCAGCCGGCTTTCCCGGATGCGCGAATCGAGCTTCTGGCGTGAGCTCGAGAGCGTGCGAGCCGCTTCGGAATCGATCGGCGGCGCGCCGGACGAGGTCGCAACAGGCAGCGGCACGGTGGTCGGGTCCGGAGGGTAGCTCGGCGCAAGCGGCACGTCCTTCTCGGGTGCTACGTCCTGCGCGGGCTCCGGGCGTTCGCTCGCTGCGGGCTCCGCCGTCACGGGCAAGGCCGACGAAATGGCGTCTGCCGGCGTGAGGGTCGATCCGGCTCGGTAGCCGATCACGGCGCCGAGCGGAGCCGCCAGCGCCGCCGTCAGCACGACGGGCAAGAAGCGTGACCGGCGCCCCGGCGGCGCGGGCACGCGCTGCGGCTCCACGTCGCTGGCGGTGCCGGCCGAGGTGGCGTCACCGAGCAGGTCCCCGCGCTCCGCTACGAAGGGCAGGAGCTGGCGCTCGAGCTCCGCGACGCTGGCCGTGCGCGAGTCACGATCGCGGGCCATGGCGCGTTCGACGCAGGCGACGAGCCCCGGCGGCAACCCTGGGCGCAGCGTTTCCAGCCGTTCGGCGGATTCTTCGAGGATCCGGTACATCAGCGCCGAGGGCGTCGGTGCCTCGAACGCGCGCGTGCCGCTCAGGCATTCGTAGAGAATCGAACCCAGCGCATACACGTCGACCCGCTCGTCGAGGTCGCGCTGTCCGCGCAGCTGTTCGGGAGGCATGTATTGCAGCGTCCCGATCACGGCGCCCGTCGATGTTTCGGGCCCCGCGGAGCTCGTCGGCCCCGAGTCGGTTGCCTTGGCGATGCCGAAGTCGAGCACCTTGCAGAGCTCGCCGCGCTCGCCCGACACGACGTACAGGTTCGAAGGCTTGAGATCGCGATGCAAAACGCCGAGCGCGTGGGCCGCGCGCACCCCGCGACACGCGTGCACGAGCAGCGTGACGGCGCGGCGCACCGCGAGCTGCCCGTCCCGGGCGACGAGAGCCTGAAGGGTCTCGCCGTCGAGGTACTCCATCACGAAGTAGGGCGCGCCCTCGCTTTCGCCGTAGTCGACCACCTCGACGGCGTACGGGCTCCGCAATTTGCCGCCGACCTTGGCTTCGCGGCGAAAGCGCTCGCGCAGCGTGGAGGACGCGCAAAACTCCGGCTTCAAGAGCTTGGCCGCGAAGCGCCGCCCGACGCGCAGATGAATCACCTCGTACACGCGTCCGATCGCGCCCTGTCCCAGCAGCCGGACGATGCGGTATCGATCCGAGAGCGTCCCCGAGCGAGGCCCCGTGGCCGATTCTTCGACGAGCGTGTCCGCCATGCTCAGTCTCCGCGGCGCTTTCGCGAGAGAGCGTCGGAGCGGTAGCGCTCGGCGTCGATGCCGAGCGCCAGCATGATCCGGTAGGCGCGCGCGCGCGAAATTCCGAGCTTCTGCGCGGCACGCACCACGTTCCCGCCGTTCTCGGAGAGCGCAGCGACCAGGTCGCGACCGGTCTGGTCGTCCTGCGCCGCGTCCGACGTGTCACGCGCGTTCGCATCCTCCGCCGAGTCGAGGACGTCGGACAGGTGCTCGTGACGCAACTCCTCTTCGTGTCCGTGGAGGACGCTCAGCCGCTTGGCGACGGTTTCCAGCTCCCGGACGTTGCGCGGCCAGGCGTGCAGGCACAGCGTCTCCACGAGCCGTGCCCGGACCAGCGGCGGCCGGCCGCCGAAGCGATTCGCCAGAAAATGCCGGAGCAAGTAGGGGATGTCCTCCCGCCGCTCGGCGAGCGTGGGCAGGATGAAACGATACCCGTTCAGGCGCGCGAACAGATCCTCGCGAAACTCGCCGGCCGCGACGGCCTGCTCGAGCGGCCGCTGCGAAGCCGCCACAACGCGGAGACTGACCGGTACGCCGCGGGTCTCGCCGACCGGCACGTATTCGTGCTCCTGCAGGACGCGGAGCAGCTTTGCCTGGATGGGGAGGGCTAGATCGAGCACTTCGTCGAAAAAAAGCGTGCCGCCGTTGGCGCTACCGATAAACCCGACTTCGTTGCGCTCGGCGCCCGTGAACGCCCCACGCTTGTGACCGAACAGCTGACTTTCGGCGAGCGAAGCCGGAAGGGCGGCGCAGTTGATGGGAACGAACTGCCCGCGCTGAGCGCTCAGCCTATGCAGCGCTCGTGCCACCACTTCCTTACCGCACCCGGTTCGGCCCTGGACGACCACGGACAGGTCGGAAGCCGCGACCCTGGCGAGGTCGCGCATGCGCCGGGCCAGCGTCGGCCCGCCGAAAAACCCCGGCGCGAGCTCCCCGAAGCGCGGGTCATCCCGATCGAACAGGGCCGAAATCAGGGCCAGCGATTCGCCGACGCGCAGCAATGAGCCAGCTTCGAGCGGCGCTTTCTCGATCCGGCGCCCATCGACATAGGTACCGTTGCGGCTGCCCAGATCCTCGACCACGAGCAACGGGCCGTTGCGGCGGACCAGCGCATGCCTCCGGGAAACCTGCTCGGCTTCCACAAGGATGTCGGAGCCCGGCTCCCGGCCGATGATCGCCTGCTCCTCGACCTGGACGAATCTCGGCTCCGCATCCGGAAAAATCCACAGAAGTCCCAGATCGGCGCCGTTCTTCAGGCTTTCGGCGTCGATCTCCGGGACCGTGCTTCCGGGGTCAGCTCGCATTCTTCCTTTGGAACCGTAGTCCGTCCCGGTCGCTACCGCAGCCGCGGAGGGGGGTGCAACTGCTGCACTGCCCGAACATGTCCGAACATTCGGAGCTGCGAAAGGCCTCTTCGACCCCTAGAACGCGAAGTTCGAAGGCATCTCCCCATGGACCGGAAGTTGCTGAAGGGGCAGCAGCATGACGCCTGAGGACGCCATCACCCTCGTCGACTCGCCCGGTGCTCCCGGGGGTCGCTCCACTCCCCTCGCACCCTATCTTTTCGTAGTGCTGGAATGCGACCGCCTGCGAGCCGGCGGCGCGCGCTACGCCCTCTCGGGCGTCGACGAGCTGGTGATCGGCCGCGGGGAGGACCGGGGCCTGACCCGCCATGCGAGCGGCGGCATGGTCCACGCGACGCTGCGCATCCCCGGCCGCTGGATGTCATCGACGCATGCCCGGCTGCTCCGCACGCCGGAAGGCTGGGTCCTCGAGGATGCCGGCTCCACCAACGGCGTGTCGCTGCGAGGACGGCGCGTGGAGCGGGTGCTGCTCGCCGACGGCGACGTATTCGAGCTCGGGCACACCTTCCTGCTGTTTCGCGAGGCCATGCCCGCCGAGGACGAAGGGCCGCGGGATTTCGACTCGTCCCGGGACGCCGGGCCGTATTCGAACCTCACGACGCTCCTTCCCACGCTCCAGCAGGACTTCTGGAACCTGGCGCGCGTCGCGCGTTCGAGTCTCCCGATCACCGTGCTCGGCGAAACGGGCACCGGAAAGGAGCTCGCGGCCCGCGCCGTGCATCGCCTCTCCGGCCGCCAGGGGGCGTTCGTCGCGGTCAACTGCGGCGCGCTCGCGCCGAACCTCGTGGAGAGCCAGCTGTTCGGACACGTGAAGGGGGCATTCTCGGGCGCGACCCGCGACGAGCCCGGCTTCTTCCGGGCCGCCGAGCGCGGCACGCTCCTGCTCGACGAGATCGGCGACTTGCCGCTCGCGGCGCAGCCCGCGCTGCTCCGCGCGCTGCAGGAGAGCGAGATCACGCCCGTCGGCGCGTCGCGAGCCGTCCCGCTCGACGTCCGCGTCGTCGCCGCCACCCACCGGCCGCTGGACTCCTGGGCGCTCGAGCAGCGCTTTCGCAGCGATCTCCTGGCACGACTTTCCGGGTACCGCGTGCACCTGCCTCCGCTCCGCGAACGGCGGGAAGACATCGGGCTCGTCCTGGCCAATGCGCTCGACGAATTCACGCGGGGCCAGCCGGGCGTCAGCGTCGCGGACTATCAGCTCGCGCCCGAAGCCGGGCTGGCGCTCCTCAGCGACGCCTGGCCGTGGAACCTGCGCGAGCTCGTGCAGCACCTGAAGCGAGCGCTGGTGCTCGCCCCGACCCCCCTCTTGACCAAAGACCTGCTCGGCCTCGAGGAAGCGGCTCGCAGCGAGAACCGTTCGAGCGAGAAGCGCGCGCTGCGGCGGCACTCGGACGCCGACCTCTGCCTCAAGCGCGATCTGCTCTCCGCTCTGGAGGAGCACCAGGGCAA
>DASXWF010001092.1:0-3335 GCA_036503835.1 Polyangiaceae bacterium
GGCCTCGAGGCAGCGCAGGATGCGCTCGAGCTCGTCCGGGTGCTTCGGGGCTTCGTCGACCGAGCGTGACGCTGCGACTGCGAGCTCGACCGCGTCGAGGACCGCGTGGAGCGCGCGGCCCGCAGGCGCCGGGGAGCGGCCGACCTCGGTCGCGGCTTCGCGCAGCGTCCAGAGGTACGCGACCAGGTTTCCACTGTCGACCGTCGAGACGTACTGCGGCTCGAGCGGCTTCAGCGTCTTCGTGTCGTACCAGTTCAGGATGTGGCCTTCGCGGCGCGGTAGCTTCTCGATCGTTCTGAGCGTCTGATCCACGCGCAGGAGCAGCTCGGGCAGCGTGATGAAGCCGAAATCGTGCGCCGCCACGCTCGACAGCAGGTAAAGGCCGATGTTGGTCGGCGAGGTGCGGTGCGCCACGACGCCGCGCGGATCCTGCTGGAAATTGTCGGGCGGGAGGAAATGGTCTTCCTCACCCACGAAGCGCTCGAAGAACCCCCAGGTCTTGCGCGCGACCTTGCGCAGGAACTCGGCGTCGCTCGGCGCGAGGCTGTCCACCGGCTTCGGCACGGGCAGAGGCTGGCTGAGCCAGGCGGAGAGCACGGGGGCGACGCACCAGGCGACGAGCACGGGCAGCGCGAACGGCAACGCCTCGGCCGCGTTCGTCGCGAGCAGGACCAGGAATCCGAGCGCCAGCAGGGCGCCGATCCACATGCGCGTGCGCACGCGCGGGCCCCGCCGCGTCCAGCGGCGCGCGAGCTGGCTCGTCGTGGTCCATTCGAGCAGATGGCGCCGCGTGATGCAAAGCCGGAACAACGTGCGCCCGATCGCGTCGAGCGCCACCAGCGCCTGGTCGAGCAGGAACGTGAGCCCGAGCAGCATCTGCAAGAGGTTCGTGCGCAGGTCGCCCGCGAGTCCGCCCAGGAAGGTGCGCGTGAAGCCGCTCGATTCGCGCACGAGCTCGAGGGCGAGGCGCGTGAGCAGCGGCAGCACGAGCACGGCGCCGATGACTGCGCTCGCGAGGGCGGCCGCGCCGCCGCCCGAGAGCCAGGCGAGCGCGGCGAGCGCGCAGAGGGCCGGAGCGAGCAGGCTGCGCCTCAGATTGTCGAAGATCTTCCACCAATCGGCGAGGCGCAGATCGTTGGTCAGGCTGCGTCGCCCGCGCTGCGGCGCCCACGGCAAGAGCCAGGGCAGGAGCTGCCAGTCGCCGCGGATCCAGCGGTGCTGGCGAGCGCACTGGATTTCGTAGGAGGCAGGCTGTTCGTCGAGCACCTCGACGTCCGTGAGCAGCGCCGAGCGCGCGTAGATGCCCTCGAAGAGATCGTGGGAGAGCAGGCGGTTCTCGGGCACGCGACCCTCGAGCGTCGCGAGGAACGCGTCCACGTCGTAGATGCCCTTGCCCACGAACGAGCCTTCTCCGAAGAGATCCTGATAAACGTCCGAGACGGCGGTCGTGTAGGGGTCGATGCCGGGCCGTCCCGCGGACACGGCAGCGTAGCGCGAGGTGCGCGTGCTGACCGGCAGGATTCCGACGCGCGGTTGCAGGATCCCGTAGCCGCGCCGGACCCGCCGGCGTTCCGCATCGAGCTCGGGCCGATTCAGTGGGTGCGCGATCGCGCCGACCAGTTTCCTCGCGACGTCACGGGGAAGCTCGGTGTCCGCGTCGAGCGTGATCACGAAGCGCGTCGCGCGCAGGATCTCGTCGGGCAGCGTCACGACCGAGAAGCTCGTGTCGCGCGCGCCGCGCAGCAGGCGGTTCAGCTCCTCCAGCTTTCCGCGTTTGCGCTCCCAGGCCATGAAGCGCTGTTCGCCGGGGTTCCAGCGCCGCGGCCGGTGCATCAAGAAGTAGCGCTGCTCCTGCTCCGGATAGCGCGCGTTCAGCGCCTGAATGCCGGCGAGCGCAGCCTGCAGGAGCTCGGCGTCCTCGGGGCGTTCCTCGCTGTCTGCGTCCGGGAAATCCGTGAGCAACCCGAAGGTCAGACCGAGGTCGCGGTTCGCGAGCGAGCGGACCTCGAGCTCGGTCAGCAGGCGCGCCAGGCTCTGCTTGCCGTCGAGCAGGGTCGGCACCACCACGAGCGTGCGCAGCTCCTCGGGTACGCCGTCTTCGAGCGCGAGGCGCGGAAGCAGCCGCGGCTCGAGCAGGAGCACGCTGAGCGCGTTCGCGAGCGTGAGGCCGACCTCGCAGGCGGGCGCCGACAGCAGCACGCACAGAGCGATCAGCGGGAATCCGAGCGGCAGGATCTGGAAGAGCAGAAAGGCGCCGAGCGCCCAGAATCCGCCCGCTCCGAGCGCGAGGGTCCCGAAGTAGAAGAGGGACGGATGCCGGAGCAGCGCTCGTCGCCCGCGTTCGTCGAGGCGGGGCCGGTAGCGGAGCCGCTGCTCGAGCTCGGGCCGGCCGTCGTCCTCGAGGTAGTAACCGACGTGCGCGCGGACGCTGTCCGCGGGGGCCCTGGCGTGCGAGGCGCGCGCGAGCTCGAGCGCGGCGCTCGCGACGCCGCATTCATCGGCCGGCGAGCGGCGTGCGAGGAGCTCCACGGCATGGCGGCAGCGATCTCGGGATGCCTGATTGGTGAGCGGGTAGGCTCCGGCCGGATCCTGATCGAGCAGCCCCTCGACGGCGCTCGTGCGCTCGAAGAACAGGTTCCAGTCGAGCGCGGCCACGGCTCGCATGCTGGTGATGGAATTGCCGACCGAGACCTGGTCCGCCGCCTGGCGCAGGTGCTGAGCCCGCGCGAGCTCCTCCGGCGTCGATCCGAGGCGGCTCGCCTGCAGGTTGACCCAGTCGAAAATCAGCGCGAGCGCGCGCTCTTCGTGCTCGCGCAGGCGCCGCGTCAGCTGCACCAGAAACGCGGCCGGTACGGGCTTCACCTCCGCCTCGAGCTCCAGCAGGCGGCGGCCGAGCTCGACCGGCTGCTTCTCGAACTCGAGCAGGCGCGCCGCCCAGACGTCGGCGCGCTTGCGGTCGCGGGCGCTCGCCTCCGCGGAGGCGATGGATGCCACCGTGAGCAGCAGCCCCAGGCGCAGCATGATCGGGACCGCCCAGAGCTCGCCGATCGTGAGGGTGCGCACCTTCTGGTACGAGCAAACGAACTCCGTCAGGGTGGCGAGCTCGACGCGTGCGTCGGTGTGACGCAAATAGTCGAGGCAGAGCCCGTACACGTGCGGGCAGCCGCGCATCGCCCCGACCGCCAAGCGCGGGAGCTTGCGCAGGTAGCCGCGCGGCAGGTCCTCTTCGATCTCGCGGATCTGGTCTTCGACGACGTGGGAGTTGTCGAGCAGCCACTCCTCGGCCGGCGACGGCTCCTCGCCGTTCTTGAGCCGTTCGCCGAGCACGCGATATG
>DASXWF010001093.1:0-4581 GCA_036503835.1 Polyangiaceae bacterium
ATCTTGTCGCGGTACGGCCCGCTCTCCCCGTGGCAAGCGGCGCAGCCGACGTTGACGAAGAGCTCTGCGGGCGAGTCGTTCGGCTTCGCCTTTTGCAGCGGGTGACCGCCGGGCTGGTTCGGGCGGCGCACCTTCGGCACGCCGCGCAGGAAGCGGTAGATGGCCTCGACGTCGGTGCGATCGAGGCGCGCGAAGAGCGGCATGGGTTTTCGCACCAGGTAACCGTGCGGCGTGATGCCGCGCGTGACGGCACGCTCGAAATCCTCGAGGGACCAGCGCCCGATGCCGGTCTCGTCGTCCGGTGTGATGTTCTTCGACCAGATCGCGGCGCCCGTCGGATCGGTGAACTCGAAGCCGCCCGCGAACGCGCTCGCACCCTGCGCCTTCGACGAGCTGAAGCCTTCGGTGTGACAGCCGCCGCAGTCCAAGACCCGGACCATGTAGCGGCCGTACTCGACCGTCGGAGCCTTTTTCGGCACGGGAACTGGGGCCGGCTTTTCCTCGACCTTGGCGCCGGCCACGACCGTGACGATGAGCTCGCCAATCAGCGACAGCTTCGATGCAGGCTGGCGAGCTCCCGCGGGTTCGAGTTCGGGCGGCCTGCTGCGCACGTAGCCGAGGATCGCGGCGATGTCGGCGTCGCCGAGGGTCGTGAAGCCGCCCATCACCGGCGAGAAGCTGCCGTCGGGCAGCACGCCCGTGCGCAGCGTGCGCGCGAGCTCGCCGTCGCTGCGACGGTGCACGCCTCGCTCAGGATCGGCGAGATTGGCGGAGTACAAGGTACCGAGAAAGGCCGGGGCCTCCGCGAGGTGTTTGCCGGTCGCGCGCCCGCCCTCGCCCCCGTGACACTCGATGCACAGGGACTGGAACAGCATCTCGCCCCGCTTCACGCCGGACTCGGAGCGGTCGGCGGCGATCTGGGGATGCGCGACGTACGCGTAGTCCTTGCCCAGAATCCACTTGGCGCGAACGCAGAGAACGGCGACGGCGAGAATCAGCGCTCCGGCGAGGAACGCGAGGCATGTGATTATTTTTCGGCGCATGACGACCTTTGCGCCGACAGTGGCGCGAGGCCGGCATTCGTTACGTCGACGAGCCGGGAAGCTCGATCAGCAAGCGGCGCCCGGTATCCGTCACCGCCCAGACCTTGGTGAGGGTCAGAGGGACGCTCGACGCCGTACGCGCGAGGTCGGCGTCGCAACAAGCGAAAACGGCGCCGTCCGCGGGCTCGAAATGAATGTCCGGCATGCGCTTGAGCAGACGGCCGTCGCTCGCGTAGACCTCGGCCTCGAGCGAGCGAACTCCCTCGAGCGGAATCGGCACGCGCATGATCATCAAGTCCGTGTCCGGGGGCAGGTCGAGCGGCGCGTGATCGTCGGGATGATATTCCAGTATCACGGCTTTCAGGCCCGATGCGCGCACGCGCTCGACGTCGCGCGCGGTGAGCCAGATGTCGAGCGTCCCGCGCGAGTTCATGTGGCGCAGCGTGGCGCCCAGCCCGGTGTGGAAAGCGAGCTCGGGTGCGTCGCCCTCGAGCGCACGCCCGAAGAGCTCTTCCTCGTAGGCGGCGGAGCCCGGCTCGTCGTCCTGGCCGCGGACGTAGTCGTCCAGCCGCGCGAGCGCCGTTTCGAAGTTGGTCGCGGCTGCCGGCTTGCTCATTGCGTCCACGAAATGGGCTTTTCCAGGCACGCGCGCAGCGCCGCCAGGGTCCGGTGACGAATGATGCGGACGTTCGCTTCGCTGATCGAGAGGGTGCGCGCGATGTCGCTGTCGGACTCTTCGTTGCAGAAGCTCATGCGGAGCACGCGGCGCGAACGATCGGCGAGCTGCGAATAGCAGTCCTCGAGGTGATCGCGCCGGACCTGGATCTGTGAGTCCCAGGTGGCCAGCTCGGCCTCGGTCAGGCCGTAGCGATCCATGAGCTCGCGGCGGCGGTCGTCGGTGCGGGCGCGGTCGCGCGCCAGGTTCCGGCAGATACCGAGCGCGAACGCCGCGACCCGCTCGGGGTCCTGAATTTTCCCCTCGCGCAGCGCCTCGACCAGGAGCACCAGAGCGTCGTGCGCGAAGTCGTCGACCGACGAGGCGCGCAGGCGGCGCGCGGCGAACGCGCGCACGGCCGGCAAGAGGCGTGTACAAATTTCTCGCTCCGCGCTCCGGTCGCCGTCCAGTGCGCGCAGCACGACGGGGTCGCCGGCGGGGCGCGAGAAGGCTCGGACGGAGTCGGGGCTCACGCGCGCCACTATAACCCATCCGCCTTGCGCATCCAGCGCCGGCGGGAGCGAGCCCGTGTAACGACCGTCGTCCTCGCGCCACTGGTGGGGTTCGCGCGGGGCGGACACCCGCCGTCGAGGTTTCAGCGATGACGCAAGTACGAGATTCGGTAGTCTTGGTGGTGGGCGCGACGGGCACGGTCGGCAGCGCGGCCGTGAGCTCCCTCCTGGCGCAGGGCGCCCGGGTCCGCGTGCTGGTTCGCTCCCGGCTCGACCCGAGCCGCTTTCCGGGCGTCGAGGTGGCCGCGGGCGACCTCCGCGACGAGGACGCGGTGAAGAACGCCGTGAACGGCGCCGGAGCAGCGTTCTACGTCTCCCCCCACGAGCCGGAGGAAGAGCGCATCGCCGAGATATTCGTGCGCGCGTGCGAGGCGTCCGGCGCGCGGCTCGTGTTCGCCGGCGTCCACCTGGAAGCCCCGACGCGGCTCGGGCGCGCGTTCCGGCGCTGGCTCTTCGGGCGCTTCCTGCCCCACTACGCCCCGAAGTTTCGGATCGGCGAGCGCGCCCGCACTTCGCGCGCGAATCCCGTCGTGCTCGTGCCGACGAACTTTTTCCAGAACGACGAGCTCTTTCGAGAAGAGCTGCTCGGCGGCCGCTTCGTGCAGCCGTTCGCGCGACCCGTGAATCGCATCGACGTGCGCGACATCGGCGACGCCGCGGCGCGCGCCTGTCTCGATCCTTCCCTGCCCTCCGGCGCCTACCCGCTCGTGGGGCCCGAGTCGCTCGACGGCAACGCCTGTGCCGCGGCGTGGAGCAACGCGCTCGGACGTCCGGTCGCTTTCGACGACGCCGGCTTCGAAAGCGCCGTCACTCGCGAGCTCCACGGCAAGAAGCGCGCGGACTTCGCCGCGAGCTACGCCGCGATTCGCAAGCTCACGCTGGCGACGCGCGCGGAAGAGCTCGCGCGCACGAGCGTCCTGCTCGGCCGTCCTCCTCTGTCGTACGCCGCGTACGTCCACGACACTGCGAGCCGCTGGCGCGCGCGCGTCGCTCGCGCCGTGTAACGCAAACGCGACTGGCTCCACTGTGGGATGCAAGGAGTAACGCATCTCGATGTTCATCACCAAAGCCATTCGGTTCCTGTCTCCGTTCGGTCTCGTGTTGCTCGCCGCCTGCTCGGTGAAAACCGAAGCATCCAAGCCCGAGCCCACTCCGATGGAAGAGCCGGAACCCGGGGACGCGGCCTTCGAGCTCCGCGTCACCGGCACCAAAGTTCCCGTCATTCAGGGCACGAGCGCGGAGGTCAGGGTACAGGTCGTGCGCAAGGGCACGTTCGACGGAGCCGTGCACGTTGCCGCAGAAAACCTGCCGGAGGGCGCGACGCTCGAGCCCGCGACGATCGGTGCCGACGAGGACGAGATCACGCTCGCGATCCGCGCGGCCGGCGAGGCGCCCCATTCGCTCCCGACGGCCGTCGAGCTCGTCGGCACCGCGGAGGAGCTCGAGAGCAGCGTCGAGCTGACGGTGACGGTGTGCGGTCACCCCGGCGCGCTCGACACGAGCTTTCTGGGCGGCCGTACCGTCGTGCCGATCGGCGCCGGCGACGACTACGCGAACGCGCTCGCGGTGACGGGCGAAGGCAAGATCCTCGTCGCCGGCAGCGCGGCGGAGAATCGCGGCGACATCGCGCTGCTGCGGCTGGAGCGCGACGGCCGTCTCGACACGAGCTTCGGCGAAGACGGCAAGGTCTTCACCTCGCTCGGCGACGGCAGTGACGTGGCCCGAGCCATCGCGATCCAGAGCGACGGCAAGATCGTGGTGGCCGGCGCGACGACGGGCGCCGACACCGGCCTCGACTTCGCCGTGGTCCGCTACCTGCCGGACGGCAGCCTGGACTCGAGCTTCGGCGACGGCGGCAAGGCCAGCGTGTCGCTCTCGGACGACACGGACGGCGCGTACGCGCTACTCCTTCAGAAGGACGGGAAGATCGTCGCCGCGGGAGCGGCGAATCAGGGCTCCGGCACGACCGGCGTGGACTTCGCCCTCGTGCGCTGGAACGCCGACGGCAGCCTCGACGAGTCGTTCGGCGAAGACGGCAGTGTGGTCACCCCGATCGGAAGCAACGCCGCGAGCGACACCGTGTACGCGCTGGCGAGCCAGGAAGTCGGCGGCGAGGAGCGCCTGATCGCCGCGGGCGGAGAAGGCGACTTCGCCCTCGCCCGCTACACGGCGGACGGCGAGCTCGACGCGAGCTTCGGCGAGGGCGGCAGCGTCAGCGGCGTGTTCGGCTCGGTCATCGGCGCGGCGCGCGCGCTCCGCGTGACGGACGGCGGCCGGGTCCTGGTCGCCGGCCACCACTCGCACGACTTCG
>DASXWF010001094.1:0-3666 GCA_036503835.1 Polyangiaceae bacterium
CAGGGCGACTGCACGTCCGGTACGCCGGGCTCGAGGTGCCTCGACGACGCCGACTGCGTGTCGGGCAGCTGCGTGGCGACCTCGCTCGACGGTACCCGCTCCTGCCAGAGCGGCACGGAGGATGCGACTTGCAACGAGAGCTCCGAATGCGGAGCGGGCCTCGCCTGCATTCTTCCGGACACCTCGTTCGTCGGCCGCTGCAGCGACGGCGGGAGCGGCGCGGCCTGCCGGACCGCCGCGGACTGCGACAGTGAGATCTGCGTGAACACCGGCAGCGAGCTCGGTACGTGCAGCGACGGCGCGAACGGCTCGAGCTGCGCGGACGAGAGCGAATGCACGAGCGGCTTCTGCGGAAAATCGTACCCGAGCTCGACGACCGGCACCTGCACGGACGGTCGCGCCGGGAGCTACTGCTCGGCGGACGATCAATGTGCGAGCGGGCTCGGCTGCACGGACGCGAGCTCGGGCGGGCGCTGCACGTCGGGCGCCAACGGGGAACCCTGCGCGTCCGACGGCGACTGTCTGAACGGCGCCTGCGCGACGAGCGGGTTCGGCGGTTTCTGTACCGACGGCGCCGTCGACTCGCCGTGTGCGGAGAATTCGCAGTGCGGCGGCGGTCACTGCGTCCGCACCTTCGGTTCGCCGAATTTCGACTCGGTGTGCACCGACGGCAGCGTCGGCAAACAGTGCGACTCGGAGGACGACGCCGACTGCGCCGGCGCGCGCTGCGCCAAGGACTCCGCCGGGGCGGGCTGGACGTGCAGCGCCGGCGCCGTCGGCGATCGTTGCAGCAAACCCGAGCACTGCGTCGCGGGCGAATGCGCGCTCGGCAGCAGCGACGGGGGCTACTGCACGGACGGCGCGCCCGACTCGGCGTGCGCCGAAGACGGGCAATGCGACTCCGACCGGTGCGCGATCCAGACCGGCCACGACACGGGAACGTGCACCGACGGCGCGGACGGATCGCTCTGCTACGAGGCGGCCGACTGCACCACGGAGCGCTGCGCCATCGGCGCCGGCGGCAGCGGCGGACAGTGCACGACCGGCGAAATCGGGGCGCCGTGCGTCCTGGACGAAACCTGCGTGAGCGAGCTCTGCGCGTTCGTTCCCGGCAACAGCTTCGGTACCTGCACGGACGGCCTCCTCGAGAGCGCGTGCCACGACATGACCGACTGCATCGAGGGCCGCTGCGCGTACTCGAGCGGGCTCGGGCGCGGTGAATGCACGGACGGCGCGCTGGACGCCTTCTGCGTCACCCACACCGACTGCGAGAGCGGCCATTGCCGCACGGGCGGCAACAGCTCCGGCGACTGCATCGCCGGTGAAACCGGCGAGTATTGCTACGCCGACGCCGACTGCGAGTCGGGGGTCTGCACCGCCTACCGCTGCGAATGACGGGGGAGCCAGGCGCTTTCCCGAGGGTCCCGGCGGGCGATCCTTGACACCCGCTGGGGGGCCGCCTACCGATCGTTACTTAGCCTTGCGAGGGGCTTCGGGCGCCCCGCCAGTCGAACGATGAGCTCACCCCAGCTTGTGTTGAAGCGCGCTGCCCTCGGGCTCGTCCTCGTCGCGATCACGCACGGGTGCACGGGGCCGGAGCGAACGTTCATCGAGACGAACGCGGGCAGGGGTGGCGGTGACTCGGGTGGTAGCGCCGGCGACGACTCGGGCGGCACGAGCGGACGCAGCGGGGGCAGCGGAGGCACCGCGGGCAGCGGCGCAGGCGTCGCCGGATCGAGCTCCGGCACGGCGGGCGAGTCAGGTGCCGACGCCGGCGGCAGCGCGGGTACGGACGCCAGCGGCGGCATGGCCGGCGAAGACTCGGGCGGCACCGGTGGCAGAGGCGGTCGCGGAGGCAGCGGCGGCAAAGCGGGCAGCGGCGGCGAAGCGGGCAACGGCGAGGGCGGCGACGGCGGAGAGGGCGAGCCCCCGCCTCCGCCACCACCACCTGGACGCCCGGGCTTCGGCATCGTCGCCGGCGGCGTGTACATGCGCAGCCCGGAACATCAGGCGTTCGTCGCGACGGGCGAGGCGCCGGGTGGAAACATGGTCTCGACCTCGCCGAGGTATCGGCTCGTCTCCGGCGTCGTCGGCACGACGCAGCAGTAGTTGAGGCTCGGAAGGAACAGCGCTCATGGCACGCAAACTAGGCATTCTGGCTGGCTTCGGGTTCTCGTTCGGCGCTGCGGCGCTCGTGCCGCTCGCTTCGCGCGCCGCGGTTCCGCCGTTCTTGACGCAGCAGGGCCGGCTCTTCGACACCGCCGGCGACCCGGTCACCGGGGCGCCGTCGTTCGCCTTCTCGATCTATTCGGATGCGAACGGTACCGACCTGCTCTGGACCGAGACGCAGACGATCACGCTCGACGCCGGATACTTCTCGACCTCGCTCGGTAGCGTGAATCCCATCCCGGCTTCCGTGTTCACGGGGCAGACACGCTTCCTCGGGATCAAGATCGGCAGCGACGCTGAGATGACGCCCCGTCAGCCGCTGACGAGCGTGCCGTACGCGCTCATCGCCGGAAACGTGAACGGCGACATCACGCCGCGCACGATCTCGGTCGGTGGCGACCTCGTGATCGACGAGAACGGCAGGTGGGTGGGCGATCCGACCGGGCTCGTGGGCGCAACCGGACCGGCGGGCGCGACGGGCAGCGCCGGTGCCACCGGGCCGACGGGCGCGCCTGGTTCTCCAGGCTCCGCCGGTTCACCGGGTCCGACCGGCCCCACCGGCGCAACCGGCAGCGGCGGCAGCGTCGGTCCCACCGGCCCCCAAGGCAGCGTCGGCCCCACGGGTCCCATCGGTCCCACGGGCGGCAAGGGTGGGACGGGCGCCACGGGCCCCACGGGTCCCACGGGCCCTGCAGGTCCCAACAACTACAATCTGATCACCACGGTCCTCGGCCCGGGCAGCGGTTCCGTGTCGCAGGTCGCGAGCGACACGGCGACGTGTCCCGCCAATCGGTACGCGTTGGGCGGCGGGTGCGATTCGTCGTACTACCTGAAGACGTCGGAACCATCGGGCAACAACGCGTGGAATTGCGTGGCTCTTCAGGATCTGAGCGAGGAAAGCACGACGGTGAGCGTCACGGCCTCGGTCAGGTGTAGTCCCTAGACGCGTTTCGCTCGATGGCTCGCTCAGCGCGGGATCTCGTTCAGCGCGGGATCAGCGCTTTTCCGTCGCTGGCGGCAACGAAGCGCGCTCGGTCGACCGGGACCGTCAAGGCGCTCGTCGGCACGAACCAGGTCGGGTTTGCTTCCCCGCTCGGGTCGCCGAGAACCCCGTAGCTTCCGTCGCGCAGGCGTACGAGCGCGGCGACGCGCGGCATGCGTTCCGCTTCGAGCGGGATGGTTTGCGTCGGGAGCTGGAAGTGCTGGGCGAGAAAAGTCTCGATCTCCGCGAGTGAAGGGTGCCCTTCGAGCCCGGGCGGCAGCTCGCTCTCGCGCACGTCGAGTCCGAAATAGCTCAGGAAGTACGCGGCGGCGCCGCGAGCGGTCGCTCCCGGCCGCGTGCGAAAGCGCGCGAAGGCGTCCGGCGGAACGTAGGTCTTCGGGCTCGCGAACGTCTCGATGACGGCGGCGCCCGCTCGCGCCACCCGCCCGCGTGAAGCTTCGACGAGCGCGGGGCTCAGGCACGCCAGCGCGAGCGCGCCGCACGCCGCGAGCAGC
>DASXWF010001095.1:0-2052 GCA_036503835.1 Polyangiaceae bacterium
TCGTCGAGGAGTTCGAGCAGCTGCGGGTGCACGCTCTGCACGTGGTAGGTCTCGTTGGAGTTGTCCATGCAGACCTTCCAGTTGCAGTCCCACTCCACGGTGACGTCGCGCACGAGCACGTGGCGTTCGAGCAGGTAGGGCTCGAGCAGCGGCGTGAGCTCGGCGAGAGCCGCCGCGAGCGGTTCCGCATCGGGATCCAGGTTCACGAAGACGAACCCGAGCCAGGTCGCGGCCTGAACGGCGTACAGCGAGAGCTCCGACGCTTTCGTCCCGGGCGGGAACGAGCCGGCGTCGGAGACGCGCTTCAGGCGTCCGTCGAGCCGCCATTCCCAGGCGTGATACGGGCAGCGCACGCACTCGAAGGAGCCGCGCGCTTCCGAGACCAGGCGCGTCCCGCGGTGCGGGCAGACGTTGTAAAACGCGTGCACCGAGTCGGGCCCGCTCTTCACGACGACGATGCTCTCCGCGCCGATCTCGAACACGAAGTAGTCGCCGACTTTCTCGAGATCCGCGCTGCGCCCGGCCAAGAGCCAGCTCTTCGTCCAGAGGCGCTCCCATTCGAGCGCGTGGAACGCCGGGGAGGTGTAGCGCTCCTTCGGCACGAGAAACGGCGCGTCGCTCACGAGGAGCTCCTCCGCAGGGGTTTTCGAAGCTGGAGCAGGCCCTTGCGGCTATCCAGGGTGAGCTCGCCTCGATCGCGCTCGCCGAGCTTCGCCACGAAATCCTTGAGCAGATCGGCGAGGGCGCGCTTCTTCTCGATGTCGTCGAACCCGGTGGCCCGCGTGTAGAACACGTTGAACGACCGAGTGCGAGCGAGCGCCGGCGTGGTTTCGTCGCGGCCGGCCACGACGATCTCGACCGACGATTGCTCGAGCCGATACAGGTAGCGGGCGTCGTTGCGCGTGAGCTCGAGCTTCTCGAGCACCGCGCCGGTCGTGCCCTCGGCGCCCTCGACGAGCGCGCGAAAGCCCGGATGTGCGCCGGTTGCAGGGGACGCCCTGGCGTCGTCTGCCGAGCCGTAGCGCTCGGGGCGCCCGCGTTCCGGTTCCTCGCGCTCCGACCACGGTCGCGTGCGCCCTTCCGGCTCGAGCCGGCCAAGCTCCCAGCCGAAGCGGTTCACGTACGCGTGGTGGAGCCCGAGGCAGCGCTCGCTGTGCTCGCAGACCGCTTCGTACAGGCAGTTGAACTTGGGGAAGGTGCGCCAGAAATCCTCGACGATGACCACGTCGGGCTGGCTGTTGTCGAGCAGGTCGGCGTGGGGTCCGAGCAGGCAGTGCGGAACGTACTTCACGACCGCTTCGAGGCCGAGCTCGCCGCAGCGATCGAGCGCGGCGCGCAGCGCCGGCACGAGCTCGCTCATGGGCGCGATCAGCCCGCGCTCGTCCGCCTGATCCTCCATGGGCAGGTAGTTCCAGAACTCCATGCGGCTCACGCCGCGGAGGGCGGCAAGCTCCACGATCGGGGAAAGGGAACCGACGTTCGAGCGCACCATCACGGTGTTGGTGATGATGCGCACGTCGAGCGCTCGAAGGTGGTCGAGCCCCTGAACGAGCTCGTCGAAGCTCCCGGGGCGCTGCGTGATCGCGTCGTGCGAGCTCGCGTCGTGCCCGTGAATCGAGACGAAGAATTCGTTCAACCCGTCGGCGACCAGCGCCTTGGCGTACGCGGGGTCGGCGAGCCGCCGGCCGTTGGTTTGCAGGCGCAGG
The DNA here is from genome assembly GCA_036503835.1 of Polyangiaceae bacterium. Taxonomy (GTDB): domain Bacteria; phylum Myxococcota_A; class Polyangia; order Polyangiales; family Polyangiaceae; genus PMG-095. The sequence continues at coordinate 1,707 of DASXWF010001095.1, forward strand.
TAGCGGAAGGAACCCGAATCGCGCGCGGCGCGCACGTAGCTCGGGAGCGATTTCTCCAGCGTCACCTCGCCGCCGGTAAAAATGACGCGCTGGTACTTGGCGCTCCTCCGGTTCTCCTCGATCAGCGCCTGAAAGCGCTCGAAGGGCAGGCCTTTGTAACGATTCATGCCCTCCTGCACGATGCAGAACACGCAGGCGCTGTTGCAGTGGAAGTCCACGGTCACGGCCACGTCCTCGAAACGTGTCGGGTGGTATTGGCCGTGGGTCGTTTCCATTTCAGACTTGGGTCGGGAAAATTCGGGTCAGAGCGTCGAGTAGTAGCTCGCCTTGGGTGTCACGAGCAGAC
>DASXWF010001096.1:0-3517 GCA_036503835.1 Polyangiaceae bacterium
CCGTCGCTCTTCACGCCCTCCACGCTGATGCCGCGGAGCAGCGCGCGCTTGGTGAGCGTACGCGCCGCCGCCAGCGTCGCGACCACGTCGACGTGCTCGGGATAGCCCACCACCCCCTCCTTGGTCGGGGGTCCCGGGGGCTCGCTCGTTTCGGGCCGCGAGGCGATCTTCGCCCAGTACGAAATGCTCAGGCCGACCACGAACGAGAGGGCCACCACGCCCATCCCGATGCGCTTGTCGCGGCTTCGCGCCTTGAGGAGCGCTTGCTCCTCCGGCGTCGGCTCTGCGGGTGCGGGTGCGGGGCCGCCGAGCGAGCCGACCGGGTCGGGAGAGGTCGGCGGGGGAGCTGCGACCGCTCCGGCAGCCGGGCCGGCTGATTCGGTCGCGGGTTCGAGGCTGGGCAGGGTTGCGGCTGGGTTGGGGGGTCCGGCGGGTTCGTTCATCGACCAGGGCCGTCTACTACTATTGCGGGCGGAAGCCGAGCGCGCTAGGAAGCGAACCGCTTTCGGGCGCATAACTCAGCGGTAGAGTGCGTCCTTCACACGGACGAAGTCGTAGGTTCGATCCCTACTGCGCCCACCCCGAAACGCCTCCCCGACGACGCCGGCAAAATGCGATAGCCTCGGCGCGTTGGCCACGGAGCTCGCGCACGATGGTTCGGTCCGGCGCGGGACCGGACGCCGGCGCTGGGCGGGCGGTGCTCTCGTGCTCTGCCCGGCGTTGCTCGGCTGCGCCGCGAGCTCGCCCCCTCCCGAGGCGCGCTTCTGGGCGAACACCTACGCGTTCGGCACGCTCGGCGAACACGAGTTCGACGTGCGCGACGTGTGCGGTGCACGCGGCGCCGAACGGATGGAGGTCGTCGCCACGCCGGCGACCGTCCTGCTCAGCGTCGTGACGCTCGGCATGTACATCCCGCGCCAGGTGCAGATCCGATGTCGCTGACGCCGCTCCGCAGCCGGGGTTCCGCGCCGTGCCTCCTCGCGCTCGCCTGCCTTTCGCTCGCCTGCCTTTCGCTCGCCGGCTGCACGGAGACGCACCTCTACAGCGGGCACCCGCCGGGCACGCCGCCGCGCGGCTTCGACGAGCGCTGGCATTCCTCCTACCTCTTCGGAACGACGAACGGGGGCTGGTCCTACAAGCTCGACAACCTGTGCCCGGACGGCTGGTCCGAGGTCGCGCTCACTCACGACACGTTCACGGTCGTCCTGAGCCTTGCGACGCTGTTTCTGTACACGCCGGCGCGCGTGACGATCGTCTGCGCGCGCTCGCCGGGTCCGCTCGAGTCACCACGCGAAATCGAGCTCTACCCTCAACCTGCGAGCGTCTACGATGACTGATTCCATGTACGTCACGGTCGGGTCCGAGCAGCGAGGGGTCGCGACGGAGACGCTCGCAAGCCGAGCGCAGCTCGTGCGCATCGACGGGCGGGAGGCGACGCTCGAAGCGCGCGTGCTCGCCGGGACGCCCGCCGCGACCCTCAGCGTCGACGGGCGCGTCGTCGTGCTCTTGCCGCTCGGGGAAGGATGCTTCTACGACGCTCGCTCGCGGCGGGTGGTTCGGGTCGAGCGCGGCAGCGTGCGGCGCGAGGCCGGGGCGGCCTCCACCGGCTCGAGCGCCGGGGCGCTGCGCGCGCCGATGCCGGGGCGAATCGTGAGGGTGCTCGTGAACGAGGGCGACAGCGTGGCGGCGGGCGCGGCGATCGTGGTGATCGAAGCGATGAAGATGGAGAACGAGCTTTTGGCTCAGCGCGCGGGCGTCGTGCGGCGTGTTTCCGTGAAGAGCGGAGACACGGTCGATCGCGACGCGCTGCTCGTGGAGCTCGAGTGACGGCCGACAGGCGCGGCGGCCCGTCAAGGGACGGGCGTGCGGCGCCGCGCGACGTCGGCGACCAATCTCAAGAAGGTCGCCGGAGCCACGGGCTTGGCAAGATGAGCCTGAAAGCCCGCCTCACGTGACAGATCCCGATCTTCGGGACGAGCGTAGGCGGTGAGCGCAATCGCCGGCAGCTGCTCCGGCGAATGACGCTCGCGCACACGCCTCAAGAGCTCGAAGCCGTCGGCCCTGGGCAGACCGACGTCGCTCACGAGCACGTCCGGGCGGGCCCGGTCGAGTTGGGCAAGAGCCTCGTCGGTCGAAGCGGCCTTGGAGACGCTCGCTCCCTGGCCCGAAAGCAGGGTGACGAGCAGCTCGCGCGCGTCGGCGTCGTCTTCCACGACGAGGACGCTCACGTTCACGAGCTGGCCGATCTCGATGTCGGATTCCGCGGAGGGCGGCGGGACCGACGGGTCGCTCGCCATCGGCCGCAGCTGCCGGCCGCCGTCGAACGGCAAGCGAATGCAGAACGTCGCGCCCCTGCCCTCACCCTCGCTGTGAGCCGTCACGTCGCCGCCGTGCGCCTGGACGAGGTGGCGAACCAGCGCGAGCCCGAGGCCGAGCCCCGCGTGGCGGCGCGAAGCCGACGTGTCCTGCTGGCGAAAGCGATCGAATACGTGCGGCAAGAACTCCGAGCTGATGCCCTTGCCCGAATCGACGACCGCGAGCACGAGCTCCGCGCGCGTGGACGTGAGCTCCACGCGCACCCAGCCGCCCGAGCTGGTGAACTTCATGGCGTTGCTGAGCAAGTTCCAGACGGCCTGCTGGAGCCGATCGGCGTCTCCGTTGATCGCGCTCGCGGTGGCCCGGAGCGTGCAGTCGAGGCGAATGCCTTTCGCGTCCACGCTCGGTTTGATCGACTCGACCGCGGATCGCACGACTTCCGCGAAGTCCATGGGCTCGACCTGCAGATGCAGCTTGCCCGAGATCACTCGCGTCGTATCGAGGATGTCTTCGATGAGCTGCACCTGGATCTTCGCGTTGCGCTCGATCGTGTCGAGACCGCGCCGCAACGTGGCTTCGTCCGGATCGCTCTCCTTCAAGAGGTGAGCCCAGCCGATGATCGAGCTCAACGGGGTGCGGAGCTCGTGCGAAACCGTGGCCATGAACGCGTCCTTGGCCTGATTGGCTTCCTCCGCCGACTGGCGCGCACGCTGGGCCACGAGCTCCGCCCGCCGGACGCGCTCGTGAAGCGCGCGAACGCGCAGCAGCGTCCGAACACGCGCGTGGAACTCCTCCGAGTTCGAGGTCTTGGCGACGAAGTCGTTGGCGCCGGCCCGCAGGCTATCCAGCGTTTCCTCGTGTCCGCCGGCGCCTGTCAGCACGAGAATGGGCAGGCTCGCCTGATCGTAACGCTGGCGCAGGAAGCGGCAGACATCGAGACCGGACATGTCCGGCATGTGCCAGTCGAGCACCAGAACATCCGGCCGGAGCCCGGAGGCGAAGAGCTCGAGCACGCTGGCGCCGTCGTGGAAAGTCTGGATGTCGTGGTGGGCGGCGAGCACGCGAGCGGCGACTTCCGCCTCGAGCGGGCTGTCGTCAACGACCCAGACGGTTCCGCCTTCGCTCTCGCGCGGCACCTCCGCTGCTGGGCTTGACCTGGATACTAAACCGGGATCAGGAATCTGACGCCTCGAAGCTAGGC
>DASXWF010001097.1:0-9667 GCA_036503835.1 Polyangiaceae bacterium
CCTCCAGCCCGTGGCGGAGCAGGAAGCCGTGGACGGTGGCGGCGTCGTAGTCGTACTGGTGCTTCGCCGGCTCCTGGGGCTTGGGCTCGATGAGCAGGGTTCCCTGGAACCCGATCTTGTGCTTGTGCTCGGCGACCAGCGTGAGGAAGCGCCCGAGCTGATCGGACTCGCGACGCAGATCCGTGTTGAGGAGCGTCTCGTAGCCTTCACGACCGCCCCAGAGCACGTAGTTGTGCCCGCCGAGCTTGTGCGTCGTCTCGAGGATCTTGCGCACCTGGGCGGCGGCGTAGGCGAACACCTCCGGATCGGGGTTCGTGGCCGCGCCGCTCATGAAGCGGGGGTTCGAGAACAGGTTCGCGGTACCCCAGAGCAGCTCCACCTTCGTGCGCTGCATGTGTGCCTGCATCTTTTCGATGATGCGGTCGAGGTTCGCGTGGCTCTCCTTGAGCGTCGCGCCCTCGGGCGCCACGTCGCGATCGTGGAAGGTGAAGAACGGCACGCCGAGCTTCTCGAAGAACTCGAACGCCACGTCGAGCTTGAGCTCCGCCGCGGAGAGGGGATCGCTGACCTTGAACCAGGGGCGATCGAAGGTGCCCATCCCGAAGATGTCGTGCCCCGGCCACGCGAAGGAGTGCCAGTAGCAAACGGCGACCCGCAGGTGCTCTTCGATGGTCTTGCCCGCCACGACCTTCTTCTTGTCGTAGTAGCGGAAGGCGAGCGGGTTCTCGCTGTTGGGACCTTCGTACTTGATGGTGTCGATGCCTTCGAAAAACGCTTTGCTCAACGGCTCTTCCTGGCTGAGGGGGTGTGAAACCCCTGAGGGGATGTGAGCCCTACTCTACTCCGCCTGCGCTGTCGAGGCGCCGCCCGGTGAGCCGAGAAGCCCTGCTGGTTCGAACGAGTTTTGCGCTCTCCTGCGGGCGTGCTTCGGTTGGACCGACGCCGTGCCCGACGCAGCATCTAGAACCGGTTCCAGGATCGGCGCGGCGGCGCGCGTCACGCTCGGCTACACGTTGTTCGTGATCCTGTTCGGCGCGGTGGTGCGCATCACGGGCTCGGGCGCCGGCTGCGGACAGCACTGGCCGACCTGCAACGGAGAGATCGCGCACCTGCCGCAGAGCCTCGAGACCGCCATCGAGCTCACGCATCGCGTCACGTCGGGCGGCGCGCTGATCGCCGTGCTCGTCCTGGCGGTGCTCGCGGTGCGCGCCCGCCCTGCGGGCGATCGCGTGCGGAGCGCCGCCTACGCCGCGGTCGCGCTGATGATCGTCGAGGCGCTGATCGGCGCGGCGCTGGTGCTGTACGAGCTGGTCGGCGGCAACGCCTCCGTGGGCCGTGCCGTCGTGATGCCGCTGCACCTGGTCAGCACGTACGCGCTCACCGCCACGCTCACGCTGGCCGCCTGCTGGTCCGAGGGAAGTCCCGCGGCGCGCTCGGAATCCGCGCGGATTTCGGGGTTCTGGGTCGGGGCGCTCGCGCTGGTGCTGGTCTCCGCGACCGGCGCGCTCACCGCGCTCGGCGACACGGTGTTTCCGCCGAGCGCGGGTTCGCTCGCGGGGCGCCTGCTCGAAGACCAGGGCGCCGGTGCGACGTTCCTGCAAAGGCTCAGGATCGTTCACCCGGTGCTCGCGGTGCTCGCGGCGCTCGGCCTCGTCCGGCACGCGCTGTACTTCACGAGCCAGCCGCGAACGCGGCTGCCCGCTCGAGCCGTCGTGGGCATCGCGCTGTTCCAGCTCCTCGCGGGAGTCGCGAACGTGCTGCTCTCCGCGCCGGGCTGGCTGCAGGTGGTTCACCTCGCGCTGGCGCTGGCGCTATGGATTTCCTACGTGACGCTCGCCGCCTTCGCGCGCGAGCCGCGTCGGGCAGAGGCGCTCGGCGTGCGCGCGGATCAGGGTCTGGCTTCCGGCTGATCCTCGCTCTTCGCCTCGACGTCGATCGCGGCGACGCGCCAGTCGCCGTCCGTCTTGCGCAGCAAGAAGCGCACGTGCCGTTGATCGCGCCTGAGCTCTCCGTCCCGGGTGCCGGTGAGCGTGACGACGGAGACGACGCGGGCCTCCTCGCCTTCGAGGCGTACGTCGGTTTCCCCGAGGCTCACCTGGAACTCGGGCGACAGGCGCGTGGCCTGCCCGGCGAGCGCCGCGAGCTCCTGCCTGCCGGTCGTCGTGCCGAGCTCGGGCGAGGTCAGCGCGGCGTTCTTCTCGAGCGCTTCCTTGAAGACGCCGTTGATGCGCGCGGTGCGAAACACCAGGCTCTCCCCTTCCTTCGTCTCGACGGCACTCGCGAGCTCCTTCAACCGCTCCATCACGCGATCCTCGTCCGACGACCCCAACAACGCGTACACGAGCAGCAGGATGGACGCCGCAATCACTCCAATGGCGATGTGCTTGCGGGAGAGGCTGATCATGGGAGCTCGACGACTGGGAAGGCTATCGTAGCCTGGTGCGGTCACGGGGACTGCTAGGGATTTTTTTGCCGCCAAGACCGCCAAGAGCGCCAAGGCCGCCAAGGAGATTGGGGTTGGGTGCGGCTCCGTACGAACTGGAAACGCGTCGTGTCTCCGGCGAGCGATCCGGCGAGCAGTCCATTCAAAAAAATCCCTTGGCGGCCTTGGCGCTCTTGGCGACCTTGGCGGCTAAATCAACCGCTTCAATCAAACTGACGATTCAGCCCTCGCTCCACGCTCCCCTAACGCGAGGCGCCCATTTCTCGTCGAGCGGTCAGTGGGCGGGTTTGCGGGGTTGGATGAGTTTGGCAACGAGGCCGGTCCAGCCGGTCTGGTGCTCGGCGCCGAGGCCCTGGCCCGTGTCGCCGTGGAAGAACTCGTGGAACAGGAGGTAGTCACGAAAGTGAGGGTCGTTCTGGAGTTTTTCGCGGCCGCCGAAGCAGGCGCGCCGCCCGTGTTCGTCGCGCACGAAGAGCCGCGTGAGCCGGCGGCCGAGTTCTTCGGCGACCTCGAGCAAGTTGAGGAAACGCCCGGAGCCGGTGGGGCACTCGACCTTGAAATCGTCTCCGTAGTAGTGGTGAAACTTCTGCAGGGACTCCACGATCAGGTAGTTCACGGGCATCCAGATCGGACCGCGCCAGTTCGAGTTGCCGCCGAAGAGGCCGGTCTCGGAGTCGCCCGGCACGTACTCGACGACGTGCCGCTGCCCGTCGAGGTCGAGCACGAACGGATGCTCCTTGTGATGGCGCGATAGCGCGCGCACGCCGTAGTCCGAGAGGAACTCGCTCTCGTCCAGCATGCGCGCGAGCAGCCGCTTCATCCGGTGGCCGCGCAGGAGCGAGAGCAGGTGGCGCTCGCCGATCGAGGTCTCGTTCCAGCGCGAGACGAGCTTCGCGAGGTCCGGGCGATGCTCGAACAGCCAGCGCAGCCGGCGCGTGAAGCCGGGGAGCGCTTCGAACAAGGCGGGGTCGAGCACCTCCACCGCGAACAGCGGAATCAGCCCGACCATGGAGCGCACCTTGAGCGGGATCGAGCGTCCCTGGATGCTGAGCACGTCGTAATAGAACTTGTCTTCCTCGTCCCAGAGCCCCGAGGAGTCGGGGCCGATCTTGGTCATCGCCTCGGCGATGTGCAGGAAGTGCTCGAAGAACTTGCTGGCGATGTCCTCGTACACGGAGTCGAAACGCGCGAGCTCGCTGGCGATGCGCATCAGGTTCAGGCTGTACATCGCGACCCAGGCGGTACCGTCGGATTGATTGATGAAGCCGCCGGTCGGCAGGGGTTTGCTGCGATCGAAGACGCCGATGTTGTCGAGCCCCAAAAACCCTCCCTGAAAAACGTTCCGGCCCTCGGCATCCTTCCGATTCACCCACCAGGTGAAGTTCAGCATCAGCTTGTGGAAGATGCGCTCCAGAAATTGCAGATCGCCGTTGTCGCCGCGCGCCTTCCGGTCGATCTGGAACACGCGCAGCGCCGCCCAGGCGTGAACGGGCGGATTCACGTCGCCGAAGGCCCACTCGTAGGCCGGCAGCTGGCCGTTCGGGTGCATGTACCACTCGCGCGCGAGCAGGAGCAGCTGCTCCTTCGCGCAGGGCGCGTCGATCAGCGCGAGCGGCAGACAGTGAAACGCGAGATCCCAGGCCGCGTACCAGGGGTACTCCCACTTGTCCGGCATCGAGATCACGTCGTCGTTCACGAGGTGATCCCAGTCGATGTTCCGCCCCTGCTTGCGCGCCGCGGGCGGGGGCGGCTGCGCGGGATCACCCGCCAGCCAGGCACGCACGTCGTAGTTGTAGAACTGCTTCGACCAGATCATGCCGGCGAGAGCCTGGCGCTGCACGAGGCGCGCGTCGGGGTCCGTGACCTCGGCCTGGAGCTCGGCGTAGAATTCGTCGGCTTCCGCCTGGCGCGCGGCGAACACGGCGTCGAAGTCGACGAAGGGCTCGGCGTGGTACTCGTTCGTGAGGCGGAGGCGCAGGATCGCCTCGCCGCCCGCCGCGAGCTCGAGCAGGTAGCGGCCGGCGCACTTGGTGCCGCTCTCCGCCGGGTTCGTCGCGCCGCGCTCGCCGCGCACCACGAAATCTCCGATGGCGTCCTTCGGATGGCGCGAGCCCGCCTTGCCCGACAGTCGCCGGTGGTTCGTCTCGTTCTCGCAGAACAGGAGCTCCGGCGCTCCGTCGATGTGCGCGCTGAAGCGCCCCATCTCGGAGTGCGTCAGGAACACGGAGCGCGGCCCGTCGCGTTCGAGGAGCGGGCGCGGGCTGTCCTCGCTCCAGGACCAGGTGTTGCGGAACCACACGTGCGGCAAGACGTGCAGCCGCGCAGGCTCCGGGCCCCGGTTCACGGCGCGGATCCGCAAGAGCACGTCGTTCGGTCCCGCCTTCGCGTACTCGACGAAGACATCGAAGTAGCGGTCGTCGTCGAACACGCCGAGGTCGATGAGCTCGAGCTCCGGCTGCCCGCGACCGCGCGCGCGATTCTCCTCGACGAGGCGCGCGTACGGGTACTCGCGCTGCGGATACTTGTAGAGAAACTTCAGGTACGATCCGGTCGGAGTCGCGTCGAGGTAGTAGTACTGCTCCTTCACGTCCTCGCCGTGGTTGCCCTCGCCGTTGGTGAGACCGAAGAGCCGTTCTTTCAGGATCGGATCGCGCTCGTTCCAGAGCGCGATCGCGAGGCAGATGCGCTGGTGATGATCGCTGAAGCCGGCGAGCCCGTCCTCACCCCAGCGGTAGGCACGGCTGCGCGCGTGATCGTGCGGGAAATAGTCCCAGGCGGTGCCGTGCGCGCTGTAGTCCTCGCGCACGGTGCCCCACTGCCGTTCACTGAGGTACGGCCCGAAGCGGCGCCACGGCGCGTTGTAGGCCGCGCTCTCCTTGACCCGCAGCGCTTCGGCCGAGCGCTGCGGCGGGATGATCGACGAGGTAGCCACGTGGGGTCGCACGTTCACCGCTCGGAGGCGCGAGCGTCAAGAACGGGTCCGAGCATTCCAGGAGCATCGTCGAATCGCGACTCGACTGGAATCGACATCGCCGGAAGCGCGCTTTTTGGAGAAATCGTCCGAACCACGCAATGGGGTGACCGATTCGGAGGTGGTAATACATCTTTAAGGCGGTCTCGGGTTCTGCGCGGTTGAAAACGATGCGGCTCGCTCCCCTGCTCTCCTGGTCCGGGCTTACCGGCCTGCTCCTCGCCTGCTCGGGGAACATCGAGGGGATCCAGCCCGCGCCCGGCGCAGCCGGCGCGGGTGGTGGCTCGAGCACCGCCGGAGCAGCGGGCTCGCCCTCGACCGCCGGTTCGACGAACCCGCCGGCCGGCAGCGGGGGAAGCAGCGGCACGTCGAGCGGCGGCTCTCAGAACGCGAGCGGCGGAACGAGCAGCGCCGGGACCTCGAGCGTCCCCGCGCCCGACGCCGAAGGCAACCTCCCGTACGCGCCGCCCGCCGCCGGGCCCGAGGCGCTGCGCGCTCGCACGTGGAAGCTCAGCCACGCCGAGTACGCGAAGACCGTCCAGGCGTTCCTCGGTGTCGCCCCCGACACGGAGGCGCTCGAGAGCGAGCTCGACAACGGCGTCTACCCGAACATGTCCGGCTCGGGACTGGTGCGCGTCCCGCTCGCGACCGACTACTACGCGCAGGCGGAAACGCTGACGAACGGCCTGTCGGCGACGGCGCTCGCGGCGCTCGTCCCGGGTGGTCAAGTGGTCGCCGGCGCGAAGGACGCGTTCCTCGCGAGCGCCCTCGAGAAGGCGTTCCGGCGCCCGCCGAGCGCCGAGGAAATCACCGAGTACGGCACGCTCTTCGACCTCGGCGCGAGCGGGGGTGACCCGGCGCTCGGCTTTCGCTCCGTGCTGCGCGCGCTCGTGACGTCGCCGTTCTTCCTGTACCGAACCGAAATCGGCAGCGACGCGACCGCCGCGACCTTCTCGCTCAGCGACTACGAGGTGGCCTCGCTGCTTTCGTACAGCCTGCTCGGCGAGCCGCCGTCGGCGGAGCTGCTCGCGAAGGCGAGCCGCCAGGAGCTCACCGCCGTCTCCACGCTCTCGGCGGCCGTCGCGGCGCTCGTGGCGCTGCCGCAGGCCACGGCGCAGCTCGCGAGCTTCGAGAGCCAGTGGCTCAAGGTGCATCACTTCGCGAGCGACGTCGAAAAGGACGAGCTCAGGTTCCCGGACTTTCCCGCGATCAAGCAGGCGATGCTCGACGAGACCACGAGCTTCCTCGCCACCAACGCCGGCCCGCAGGGCTCGCTCGCGGCGCTGCTCACGACGCCCGTGCCCTTGCCGAGCGGCGCGCTCGGCGCCTTCTACACGAGCGAACCGAGCGGGAGCGCCGGCGGCACGCGCACGGGCGTGCTGGCGCTCGGCACGCTGCTGTCGTCGCGCGCGAAGCCGACCTCCTCCTCGCCCACGCTGCGCGGCTTGTTCGTGCGCGATCGCTTCTTGTGCCAGCAGATCCACCTGCCCGAGCAGCAGCCGCCGGACATCAGCGAGACCCAGACGCGCGAGATGCCGAGGACGACCCGGGAGCTCTACGAGCTCCACGCCTCGCAGCCGTCCTGCGCCGGCTGCCACACGCTGCTCGACTCCATCGGCTTCAATTTCGAGGATCTCGACGCCGCGGGACGTTTCCGCACGAGCGAGAACGGCGTCGCCATCGACACGACCGGCGACCTCTACAACACGGACGTGAACGGGCCCATGGCCAATCACACGGATCTCGCGAACGCGCTCGCTCGCAGCGAGTGGGTCCGCGAATGCGTGGCCACGCAGGCCTTCCGTTTCTATTTCGGCGTCGTGGAAGCGGACCGCGGCATTCCGCCGATCCAGGCGGCGCGCGCGGCGATCGGCGCGGGCAACTTCCGCGACCTGGTGAGCGCGGTGATGGGCTCCTCCACCACCTTCGCGCGCGTGAGAAACTGACCGAGACTTTTCCGAGGCCCACCGAGCATGTTCAAGCGGAACCTGATGTCACGACGCGCGGCGCTGAAGACGGCGCTCGGCGGGGTGTTTCTGGCTCCGTTCCTGCGCCAGCGCGAGCTCGAGGCGCAGCAGATGCTGCCCAAGCGGCTCCTGCTCGTGTTCACGCCGGACTCGCATCCGCGCGAGTGGTGGCCGACCACGGACGGCAGCGGCGGGTTCACGCTCCAGGGGCCGCTCCTCGATTTCGCCGGGCTCGAGCAGCACATGCTGTTCGTACGCCAGATCAACCACTCCTGGACCTTCGACAACCACCACGAAGCCGGCATCGCGCAGCTCTTCACCGGCGCGCGCTTCTACGACGACACGACGCACTACGCGAACGGACCTTCCATCGATCAGGTCTTGCTCGAGAACACCGAGTTCCGCGCCGGCACGCCGATTTCGGACATTCACCTCACCGCCGGCGACAAGGGCGGCGGCGACAAGCGCCACGTCATCTGTTACTCGGGCCCCGGCCAGCCGATCCCGCACGAGTGGGACCCGGCGCGCGCGTTCTCGAACATCTTCAACGGCGTCACCTTCGGCGGCACCGCCATGCCCCCTCCGACGCCCACGCCCACCGCGACGCTCGAGACCGACATCAAGAAACGCGCGCTGGCGATCAACATGGACGAGATCCGGCGCATCCAGGGCTTTCTCGGGCAGGAAGAGAAGGATCGCCTCGAGATTCACCTCGACTCGCTGAACGAGCTCGAACAGCAGCTGGCCGGCCCCACGATGCCGGGTGGACCGACGCTCGTCGGCGGCACCTGCGAGAGGGTCGACACGAGCGGCATCAACTCGAGCGACCGAAACGATCAGACCATCGACAAGTGGGCGAAGGTCCAGGCCGACCTGATCCTGAACGCCTTCACCTGCGACCGCACGCGCGTGGCCGACCTCGGCTTCGGCTTCTCGGGCAGCCACCACACGGGCATGTTCGGGCTGGTCGCCGGCGACAACAACAGCTGGCACGACACGGTCGCGCACCTCAGCGTCTCGAACACGAACCGCACCAGCAACGTGAGGCTGTCGAGCGGAACGGTGTCGGTGACCGAGGCGTTCATCCTGTTCGACCGCTTCTGGGCGAGCCAGATCGCGTACCTCGCGCACAAGCTCGCCATGATCGCCGAGGGCGACGGCAGCATGCTCGACAACACCCTCATCTACTGGGGCGTCGAGAGCGGCACCGACCACAACCACAACCCGAAGGACATGCAGTACCTCCTCATCGGAGGTAAAAACATGGGTTTCAACGTGGGCAAGTTCGTGCAGAACCCGAGGGAAGAGAGCGCGCACAAGCTCCACACCGCCGTGCTCCACGGCCTCGGCTACACGGGCGCCACGGGCTTCGGCATCGAACCCACCTGCGGCCCGCTCAGCGGGATTTTGGTTTAGAGGCGCGTAAGGTCGGGCGTCACGGGCAAGCCACGCCGAGCGCTGGCGCCGAACGCTTGTAGGTCTCGAGCGCCTGCTGGCAGGCGATGGTCGGCAGCGTCTTCAGGTTGTTGCAAGCGTCGAGCGCGGACGCGCTGCCGCCGGTTTTCTTCACGGCGTTCGTGCAGCAGGTCGACGCCTGCTCGCAGACGGGACCGCCCGCGGCGAGCCCGAGCGAGTTCAAGGGGACTGCAGGCCCGCCGGGGGTCTGCACGACCACGCCGGCGTCGGTGACGTTCGCGGAGAGACCGCCGGGGCCCTGCACCACCACCCCGCCGTCGGTGACGTTCGCCGTCAGGCCGCCGGGCCCCTGCACCACCACTCCACCGTCGGTGATGCTCACGTTCGCGCCCAGCTCCGTGATCGCGTTCTTCACGTCCTGAGCCGGCTTCACCACGAAAAAGTAGAAGGCCGCCGCGCCCGCTGCGCTGAGCAGCAACAACCCCGCACAACCGAGTCCCAACAAGAGCGGAACATTCGATTTCTTCGCGGGCTTCGGGGCGGGGCCGCCTGCCTGCGGAGGCGGCGCACCGTGCTGGGGATAGCCGGGCGGCGGTGCCCCCCAACCTGGAGGCGCGCCGGGGGGTGCTCCGGGCGGCGGAGCACCCGGCGGTCCTCCCGGCGGACCGTAACCACCGGGCGGCGGTGGCCACCCTCCGTGCCCTCCGGGCGGCGGGCCGCCATAGCCTCCAGGACCCTGTTGCGACATCGGGTTGGCCTCGCCTCTTCGTATCACTCCCGCGCTGGGGAATGAAGGGAAGGACGCAGCCGCTCATGCCATGGCATGGTGCGCGCGTGCCGATGACCAAACCGCTCCGTGCGGCCATTCTG
>DASXWF010001098.1:0-4680 GCA_036503835.1 Polyangiaceae bacterium
GACCGCATCGCGCGCTGCATCCCCCTCGGGCAGCCGATCCTCGTGGGGCACCACTCCGAGCGCCGGCACCGCCGGGACGTGGAGCGCATCCACTCGAACATGGGGAAGGGACTCGCCCTCGTCCGGGAGGCGGAAGCCCTCGAGCGCCGCGCCGCCGTCGCCGAGGAGAACCAGGCGATCTCGAGCGACGACCCGGACGCGGTCTCGAAGCTCCGCGCCGAGATCGCCACCGAGGAAGCTTTCTCGGCTCGCTGGAAGGCCATCAACAAGGCCGCCCGCAAGGGCGTGGAGGCGCTCAAGGCACTCGACCTGACGGCGGATGAGCTCCGGACGCTCCGCTTCGCTCCCTGCGGGACGGGCTTCATGGTCACGAACACTGCCACCCGTATCCGTCGCCTGAAGCAGCGGATCACGGAGCTCGAGAGCAAGGCCGCGCGCCCCGTCGAAGAGCCGGTCTCGTTCGGTGAGATCACGGTCTCCCGCGACGTCGACGACAACCGCGTGCGCATCGCTTTCCCGGGCAAGCCCGCCGGATCTGTGATCGCGGAGCTGAAGCGCAACGGGTTCCGCTGGTCGCCGACCGCGGGAGCGTGGCAACGGCAGGACACCGAGTCGGCCTGGTACCACGCGAAGCGGATCGCTGAGGCGGCGGCGGGGGGTGCGTGATGTCAGCCGTCGCTTCTCTCGAAGAGCGCCGCCGGGCCTACGCCTCGCGGCGCGCCGCTCGATCTGCCCGCCGCGAGCGCTCCACGACCCCCGCCATCGGCTCCCGCTGGTCGGTCCGTTGCTTCGGGACGAACGTCTGGGAGGTCGTCTCGGTCAAGGCTTCGGGTTGGTACCTGCTCCTCCTGGTCGAGGAGAACCGCCTGCCGGGTGGGTACCGGCTCGGTGACACGATCGAGGTCGAGCGAGAGTGGTTTCGCTTTCGTGGGGCGATGCCGGCGAAGGCCGAGGGTGCGGTTCGGAGGGTCGCGTGAATCACCGAACCCCCTTCGAGGCCACGATCCTCGAGGTCTTCACGGCTCCCGCGCCCACGCTGCCCCGGCTTCGCAGGCGGCTCGCCGAGCTCGACGCCGCGCGCCCCGCGCTCGTCGCTCGAACCCGTGAGCTCCGCCGCCGTCTCTCCGAGCACGCGGCAAACCTGAGCGTTCCGCCCACGCCGAGCCGAGGGGCACGCTGATGCCCGTCAACCTTCGCCGCTTCACTGCGATCGAGTGCGACGCTGGCCGACCCTACTCGTACATCAGAGAGCAGGCCGCGGGGCGAGAGCTGCAACCGTTCCGCACCGCTGGGGGCGTGACGATCTACCGCGTGCACGAGGGTCCGGGGTGGCAGTCGAAGCGTGCGGCATCGGTCTTCGAAGACGTGATCGAATACAGCCGGGAGGAGTGTGACGCGCTCGAAGCGGCCTCCCGGGGAGAGGTCAGGGCGTGATGGCACAGGGGCAAGTCCAGGTTTCGGAGGTCTCACCGGTCGAGGCGGCATTCCGCGTGCTCGACAACGCGGCGAAGCTCGCGGTTGCGCTGAAGACTCAGCACGGCGAGCACTCGCGTCAGTATCGGCGCGCGAAGCTCGACGTCGACGCGGCGCGCGAGGTCTACATCGAGCAGCTTCGTAAGGACGGTGGCCAGGTTGCCGGGTGGGGACACTGATGTTCGCAGCCAAGCTCGAGCAGGCGGACAACATCCTGACGTTCATGCAGCGCGCCCGCGCAGCGGGGTACGCGCTGATCATCGAGCCGACTGGGGTCATCGTCATCCACTCGGCGCAGGAGCCGAGGGTCTACATCGGTCGTGAGCTGCGAGACGCTCTCGCCCACGCGCTGACGCCGATCATGCTGGACCTCGACGCGGCAGCCGAGGAGCGCCGCGACCTGTCCAATCGACTCGTCGCTGGCGTCGTTCCGGTGAACGACCACGAGCTCGACGTGCGCTCGCCGGAGTCGCGATGAACAGCGACGCCCTCACTCACGACCCGGTGGCGATCACCGAGCGCCTGACGGAGCTCGCCGAGACCTGCCACCTGGTCAGCCCCGTTCGAAACGTCGACACCCTGCCCGAGGGCTACGCGGTCTCGATCGACTTCGTTCGCGTGAGCGCCACCGATTCCCGCGAGGTCAGCGAGAGCGAGGACGGCAAGTCACTCCTGCTCTCCGCGAAGAAGCTGCAAGAGATCGGGGTTGCCGCCGGCATCAAGTTCTCCCCGAGCGAGAGCGGACGGAAGGGCGACACCAGCGATCCGCACTACTACGAGTTCTGCGCGGTCGGCGAAACGCTTCACATCGACGGGACGCCTCGAGCGTGTATCGGTGAGATCTCGCTCGACGCTCGCGACGGGGGCGAGGCGGCGAAGGAGCAGATCGCGCGCGCCGTCTCGAGCGGGCGGGACCCGGAGCTCGAGCTCGGGCGGTTCCGGCGGTTCATCCACAGCCACGCCGAGACCCGAGCGCAAGCGCGGGCGGTGACGAACGGCCTCGGGCTCCGACGGGAGTACTCGCCAGAGGAGCTCGACAAGCCCTTCGCGATCGCGCGGCTGGTCTACACGGGGCGCCGGCCGGGACCCCTGCCCGAGCTGCCGGAGCGGTTCGCGCTCTCACTCTACCGGGGACCGAAGGCGAGGAAGCAGGACTCGTTCCGGTTCGCCGTCGTCGGCGACACCCACGCCGACGAGACGCGGCGGCTCGACGAGCACAACCGCATCATGGCCTGGATCGGTGCCGACGCTGCCGCTCGCGGCGTCGACGCGTACCTGCATGCCGGCGACGTTTGGGAGAGGAAGTCGACGAGCATCGAGCGGCGTGCGGTAGCCGATTGGGCGGTGGCCTGGGGCGAGCACGCCCCCGTGGTCGTCGTGCCTGGGAATCATGACGACCCCCTCGACGTGGAGTGGATCGGTCGCCTGCGCTCGCGCTTCCCGATCCGGGCGGTGACTTCCCCCGAGGTCGTGGCGGTACCGGGGACGAGCGCGGCAGTCGCGTGTGTGCCCTGGCCGCGAAAGGGCGGCCTGCTCGCAAAGCTCGGCGTGCGCTCGCGCGAGGAGGGCAACCAGATCGCCACCGAGGCCCTGCGCGACGTGATGCGCATGCTCGGCGACGAGCTCTCGCGTCACCAGGGCCCGCGTCTGCTGGTCGGCCATTGCATGATGCTCGGAAGCCGAACGACGCCAGCTCAACCCGCGCTCGTCGGGCATGACTTCGAGCTGACGCTCGCCGACCTCGCGATGGTGGCCGCGAGCTTCTACGGGCTCGGACATATTCACCTCGGGCAGGAATGGTTCATCGGGGAAGCGCCGGTTGCGATGGCGGGCTCGCCGCGTCGCACCGACTGGGGCGAGCCGGAGGCCAAGAGTTACATCGTCGGCGAGTTCGAGGGCTCGCGCCTCGTGAGCTGGGAGCGGGTGCCGACTCCGTGCACGCCGATGCTCCACGTGACGGTGGGCTTCGAGCGCGGGTCGATCGTGCTCTCGAACGAAGACGCGAACCTGATCGAGCGGAACCCCGGCGCCGAGATCAGGCTGCGCTACGAGGTTCCCGTCGACCAGGCCGTTGCGGCGGCGGCGGCAGCGTCGGACCTCGCCGACCTGCTCAAGATGTGCGGCGCTGCGCACGTGAAGCCGGAGGCGGTGACGCTCGTCGAGCATCGTGCGCGAGCGCCCGAAGTCGCCGCCGCTCGGAACGCCGAGGGCCAGCTCGTGGCGCACTGGAACTCCGTCGGTTTCGAGCCCGGGGAGCGGCGCGAAGACCTGCTCGCGATGGCCCGAGGGCTCGAGGCGGAGGCGATGGCCGATGCGGCTTGAGCGCACCGTCATTCATCGCGTCGGCCCGTTCGAGCACTTCGAGCTCGACCTGACGAAGACGCTCGGCCCGCTGATCGCGGTCGTCGCTCCGAACGGCTCGGGCAAGTCGTTCCTGCTCGAGGCTTCGATCCTCGGCGCGGCGTTTCGGCGTATGCCGAGCCAAGGCCGCTTGCTCGCGC
This sequence comes from Polyangiaceae bacterium, assembly GCA_036503835.1. Taxonomy (GTDB): domain Bacteria; phylum Myxococcota_A; class Polyangia; order Polyangiales; family Polyangiaceae; genus PMG-095. The sequence continues at coordinate 3,975 of DASXWF010001098.1, forward strand.
GTGCGACCGCAGCGGACGCCTACCTCGAGTCCACGTTCGTCAACGGCTCACGCCATACCGTGCGGCACCTGCTCGGGAGGAAAGCCGAGGCGCTCGTGCTGCTCGAGGACGGTGTCACGCCAGCCTACGAGGACGACGTTTCGGTCGGAGCCTTCGACGAGTGGGTGCAAGCTCACTTCCCCGATCAAGAGCTGCTTTGCGCGACACAGTTCGCCGTTCAGAAGTCCGAGGGGTTCATCGGCATGGGCTCCGCCGCCCGCATCGACGTGATCCTGAGCGCCACCGGGGTCTCGCGGATCGACCGGATGTCGAAGCTCGCTGGCAAGCGCGCGAGCGAGGTAGCGGCCAAACTCGCCACGAACCGACAACGGCTCGCCGACGCGCGCGAGGGCGCGCCCGAGCTCGCGGAAGCTGAGGCCGAGTTCGTGCGGGTCAACGGCGAGGCGGACGCCGCCGAGACCCGTGCCGCCGCCGCGCGCGCCGCGCTCGCTGCTGCCGAGGCGGAGGGCCTCCGGGTCGCCGAGCTCCGCCGCCAGGCCGTCGCAGCCGGGGACGCGCGGGAAGCCCTCGAGCGAGCGGCGTGGAAGGCAATCGACCGCCGGGCCTCCCTCGAGCGGCGCCTCGCCGAGAACGACCCGGAAACCGCCGAGGCAGAGGCTCGAGAGCATGACGTCGCTCTGGGCACCCTCCGGGGGCTTTTGGCGGG
>DASXWF010001099.1:0-9903 GCA_036503835.1 Polyangiaceae bacterium
ATCCCTTGAAACTGGAGATAGGGCGCCGTGGCGCTCGCCGCTTGCTCGAACGCGAAGTAAAACCCGAGCTCGAGTTTGTCGGTGATGCCGTACTCGAGCTCGGTCTGGCGCTCCGAGCGCAGGCTCGTGACGGCGCGCGATCCGGCGGCCTCCTCGCGCGCGACACGGACGGGCACGAGATCGACGTACTGCTCGAGCTCGAGGTTGCCCTGCGGGAGGGTCTCCGCCGGATAGGTGAACGGCAGCGGGCGCGGCGTAGCGCCGGCCGGAGCGGCGCAGCAGAGGAGCGCGGCGGCGGCCGCCCAGCCGAGCTCGCGGGCGAACACCGGGGGGATGTGGGGGAGGACGCGCGCCATGGGATGCCGACCGGCACGCACCTCATGCTGCAAATGAAAGTCATTGTCAAATTCGGCCCGCGGTCTGAACGGGCTGGTCCCCGCAATTTCTGCGGCTTTCGGGAGCGGCCAGCGGGCCAATGTCGGCTCGCGCCCGCAAAATTGGCGCGAGTCGCCGCAGCGCCCGTATTTCTTGGTAGGAAAGCCGCCATGTCGAAGCCTTCCGATCTTCCCGGCGTGAGCGCCATGAGCCTGTTCGTGCCCCCGTTCCGCGTACCGCTCGAGAGCTGGTGCGAGTGGACCGGGAACAGCTGGGAGAAGATCAGCGCCGTCGTCGGCAAGAGCTTCCGCGTGCTCGGTCGCCACGAAAATGTGTACACGATGGCGGCGAACGCCGTCCTGCGGCTGATCCGCCAGAACGGCGTCGATCCTTCGCGCGTCGGCTTCCTCGGTCTCGGCACCGAGTCCAGCACCGACAACGCCGCCGGCGCGGTGATCGTTCGCGGCATGGTCGACCGTGCGCTCGAATCGCTCGGGTTGCCGCGGCTCTCGCGTCACCTCGAGGTGCCCGAGTTCAAGCATGCCTGCCTCGGCGGCGTGTACGCGTTGAAGAGCGCGCTGCGCTACGCCCACTGCGACGGTGGCGATCGGGTCGCGATCGTCGTGAGCTCGGACGTCGCCGAATACGAGCGCGGGAGCAGCGGGGAGCAGACGCAGGGTGCGGGAGCGGTGGCGCTGCTCGTCGAGCGCGAGCCCCGGCTCTTCCGCGTCGACCTCGCGAAGGCGGGCTCGGCCTCCGACTACCGCGGGCCCGACTTCCGCAAGCCGTTCGCGCGCCACTTCGAGGAGGGGTACGCGCCGCGCACCCGCAGGCTCGCGGATTTCCCCGTGTTCAGCGGCAAATACTCGACGTTTTCGTACCTCGACGAAACGGTGCACGCCGTCGAGCACATGCTCACGCGGCTCCAGGTTTCGGGCGGCACCTACTACGAGAACGTCGCGGCGCTGTTCTTCCACCGTCCCTATCACCTGATGCCCGTGCAAGCCATGTCGTTCCTCTACGTGCGCGGCCTGGCGCGGGGGGATCACCGGCACGACGAGCTCCGCGCGCTCTGCACGGAGGCGGGCGTGAAGTTCGAGGACGTGCTGCGCGAAACCGAATCGACGCCCGATCTGTACGCGCACGTGCTCGAGGGCGGCGGCGCCCTCGCCGATCCGTACGCGGCCACGAGCGCCGTCGCGGGATGCTTGCGCAAGCACGCGAACTTCCGCGAGCTGCTCGCGAAGAAGATGAGCCTCGGGTCGGAAGCCGTGAAGGACCTCGGCAACCTGTACAGCGCAGCGCTCCCGGCGTGGATCGCCGCGGGGCTCGAGCAGGCGGCGCTTTCGGGTCGCGAGCTCGCGGGAGCTCCCCTCGTCGCGGTCGGCTACGGCAGCGGCGACGCGGCGGAAGCCTTGCCGATCGAGCTCGTGCCGAACTGGGCCGAAGCGGCGCGCCGCATCGGATTCGCTCGGGCGCTCGAAGGCGCGGTCGATCTCACGCGCGCCCAGTACGAGGCGCTCCACGACGGAGAGCACGTCGAGGGGCTCGCGTACACCCCGCGCGGCGAGTTCCGCATCGCTCGCGTCGGCAAGAGCTACGAGACGAGCTTTCAGGATCTCGGCGTCGAGTACTACGAATACGTCGCCGGATGACCGACGGCGCGGCTTCCGCGAGCGTACGGCTCGACCGCTGGCTCTGCGCCACGCGCCTGTACAAATCGCGGACGCTCGCGCAGGAGGCGTGCGAGGCCGGACGCGTGGAGGTCAACGGCCGCGCGGTGCGCCCGAGCCATGCCCTGCGCGTGGGCGACGAGGTGCAGGCGCGAGCGCCGCGAGGGCTCGTGGTGCTCGACGTCCTTCGCCTCGCCGAGAAGCGGTTGTCGGCGCCCGAGGCGCGCCTGCTCTACACCGATCGCTCGCCGCCGCCCGAGCCGCGCGAACCGCTCGTCGCCCCCCGCGAGCGCGGCGCTGGCCGTCCCACGAAAGCCGAACGCCGGGCGCTCGATCGCTTCCGGGATCGCTGAGCTACCGGATCGGCGCGAAGGATCACTGAACCGGCGGCTGCGCCCCGGGCATCGGCGGACCACCGCCCGCGCCCGGCGGAGCAACACCCGGTGGAACGGCTCCCGGCGGAACGGCTCCAGGCGCCACACCTTCCGGCGGGACGGCACCGGGCGGGACGGCACCGGGCGGGAACGCGCCGGGTGCAGCGACGGGGGGTGGCGGCGCGTTCGGGTCGGGCGCGGCCGGTGGCTCGGTCGCGGCGCCGGGCACCGGCTGCGCCGTGTTCGACCCAAAGGGCGCGCGCAGCGCGTTTTGCACCGACTGGAAGATCCCGGTCATGCGGTTGGGCGGTGACGCGGCAGTCTGAACTGGGCTCGCCACCACGGGCGGCGGCGCCACCGGCATGGGAGGAGGCGGCGGCGGTTCCGGTCGATCGAGCACCGGCGAGAAACCGCGGCGCCCGAACTCGGCGGGCCGGCTCGCGGGCGCCGAGTGAGTCACCGGACTGGGAGCAAGCCGCGTCGCAGGGGCCTCGTCTCCGGCGGTCGCTGCGTAGGCAGTCGCCGTGTTCGTGTCGGGCTCGAGCCCCGCGGTGCTCGTGGCGCGCGGCCGGGGCGAAAACTTCGAATTCGCGACCGGGACGCCGATTTCGGCAGGAACCAGGCCGACCACGATCAAGACGAAGAGCACCGACGCGGAAAGCAGCCCCACGGTAGGCGACCAGCGCCAGGCGACGAAATCGGCGAGCAGCTTCGTCAGAACCTTCATTTCGCTCCGCCCGAACACGCCCAGTTTACTCCAGGTCCGGGTCCCCGTCATCCCGCCGCCTTCATCCGCAGCGCTTTCGAGGGCTTTCGCGGCTCAGCCCCCCGAAAAGTCGTCTTCTGCCGCGTCTTCGGGTGGAGTCGCGTCTTCGCGCTGCTCGAGGTACCCGTGGGGCAGACTGACCACCTGCGTACCGGACGCTTTGCCTCGCGCGACGCGCATCGCGCTCGGCGGAAAACGCTCCTCGGGGTCGAGGCCCTCGAGCACGTTTCCGAGGTCCGCGAGGGTCGCAATTTGCATCAGGCGCTGGCGCAAGGCTGCGCTGCCGCGAAACCCCTTCGTGTACCAGGTCGCGTGGCGCCGGAAGGAGCGGATCGCGGTCGCCTCGCCGAGCCATTCGCTGAGCAGCCGCGCATGCTCGAGCATGATCGCGCCGATCGCGCCGAGCCGCGGCGGATCCTCCGGTTCGCGCCCGGCGAACACCGCCGCGAGATCGCGAAACAACCAGGGCCTTCCGAGGCAGCCGCGCCCGACGACCACGCCGTCGCAGCCCGTCTGGCGCATCATGCGCAGGGCGTCCTCGGCCTCCCAGATGTCGCCGTTGCCGAGCACGGGGATCCGGAGCGCGCGCTTCAGCTCGGCGATCGCCTCCCAGCGCGCCGCGCCGTCGTACAGCTGCGCCGCCGTGCGCGCGTGCAGGGCCACGGCGACGACGCCCTCCTCCTCGCCGACGCGTCCGGCGTCGAGGAACGTGGTGACGCGCTCGTCGATGCCGATCCGGAACTTGATCGTGATCGGAACCTTGCCCGCGTTCTTCACGGCCGCACGCACGATGTTCGCGAGCAGGCGCGGCTTGGCCGGGATGGCCGCGCCGCCGCCCTTCGACGTCACCTTGCGCACGGGACAGCCGAAGTTCATGTCGATGTGATCGACGCGCCCTTCGCCGACGAGGCGCCGCACCGCCTCGCCCACGTAGTAAGGGTCGACGCCGTAGAGCTGCAGACTGCGCGGCGTTTCGCCCTCCCCGAAGTCGGCGATCTTGAGCGTCTTCTGGTTGCCCTCCACGAGCGGACGCGCGGTGATCATCTCGCTCACGTAAAGGCCCGCGCCGAAGCGCCGGCAGATCGCGCGAAAGGGATGGTTCGTGACGCCGGCCATGGGCGCGAGCACCACCGGCGGCGAAACCACGAGGGGACCCAGCGCGAGCGGCGCGAACTCGCCGGTGCGCGCGGGCGGAACGTCGCGGTTCAACTCGTTCTTGTAGGCGGGGTCCAAGGTTCTTCCTGCCGCGGTCGCTCGGGGCGGGCGTCCGGATCTAGCGCGCGCCGGGCAGACTTTCCCGCGGTTTCTTGCCGCGCCAGGGCCGCCAGTCGCCGCGCGTCGCCGGTGCGAGCGCGTCGTCGCAGCGGGGCGCGTGCTCCGTGCCGAAGCGCAGGCCCTCGCGTGCGGGCGCGGAGAGGATCCGCTCGTGCTCGTCGAGAAAGTAGGCGCGGGCGAGCCCCGGCGCGCGTCCGGAGGGCCAGGCGTACGCGACGAAACGGCGCTCCGCGAGCTCGTCGTCGAAGCGGCTGCCCGGCTTGTTCGCGAACTCCTCGGCGGCGGTCGGCAGGCAGACCGTGAACCAGTACCCGCCGATCTCGAGGCCCGGTCCGGCGCCCGTGTCGTCGACCTTCGGATAGCCCTCGAGCAGCGGGGGCGTGAGCCACCGACCGCCGCGCATGCCGATTTCTCCGGTGAGCTCGGCGAGGAGCAGCGCCGAGCCGACTCCGTCCCCGTCGGGATCCCAGGCGGCTTTTTTGCGGGCCATGTCCTCGGCGAACAGGATTTCGCGCAAGCGCGAGATGGCGCGCGTCGCGGCTGCGCTCGTACCTCCCTGGACGATGCCCGGAACGGCTTCGCGCACCAGGAAGACCATCACGGCGACGGCGGACGCGACGGCCGCTGCCGCGTGAGCCCAGCCGTAGCGCCGGACGAGCTCGCGCGGCTCGCGCGGTAGAGATAGCCAGCTCAGCAGCACGAAGAGCCCGGCCGGCAACGCCAGCTTCGGGAACACCAGCGCGGTGAGCGCGAGCACGAGCACCGCGGCCGTTCGCAGTGCGACCGATGAGGGGAGGGAACGCGGCATCGCGCCGTTCAGCACGCGTCCGCTTTAGTTCCTTACGGCCGCGCAGGCCACCCGGTTCTCGTCAGCGACGCGGGATGCGCGACACGCTGCTGGGAGAAACGTGTTCGGGGGCCACGCTGTTGGTCATCGAGTATCCGCCGCCGGGGCGCAAGCTGCCGTCCGGCCTGCTGACGGGCGGGGGCGCGCCCGTCGTGATGACGGTCGGACCGGGGGGAGTGAGGCTCCGCTTTTCGAACGCGGGCTCGTTGCGAGGGGAGGAGCGGGGGCCCTCCGCGGGGACGGAGACCGCCTGCATCGAGCCGCTCGGCGGATGCAGCGCGAGGCGTAGCTCCTCGGGGGGGGGTGACGGACGGCTCGGGACCTCACGAGACGAGAGCTCGAGCCCCGGAGCGCGCGGGCGCGACGGCGTGCTCGCGCGAGGCCGCTCTTCGACGAGGGGCGCCTGGGGCGTTTGCCCCGGGCGTCGCGGCGACTCGGGTGGTGGCAAGGTCGAAGCGGAGCGCAGCCCCGGGGGCGGCGCCGAGCTCGCCGGAATCACCTGGCGCACGGCGTCCGTGATGCGCGCCTGACTCTGCCCCGATCGCGCGACCTCGAGCTCGCGCGTGAGCGCCACGACGGTGGCCTGCGCTTCGTCACGCTGCGCCTGCAGCTTGAGCAGCGTCTCCCGCGCGCGGTCGCGCTCGGCGAGCAGCTTCTCCACGGTGCTTTGTGCGGCCTCGAGCTCTCCGAGCAGCTCGGCCGTGCGTTCTGCGGCGGCGAGCGACGGCAGCTCCGGAATCGTCATCGCGCGCTGACTCGGCCGGCCGCGCAGCGTCTCGAGCTCGCGATGCAGCTCTGCGAGCACCTGCTCGTGATCCTCCATCAGCGCCGCGATGAACACGTCTTGCTGGTCGAGGATGTAGTTGCGCTCGCTCTCTGCCTCGAAGTGGGCGCGTTCGAGCTGCTGCTCGAGCAGCGCGATGCGATTCTTGAGGGCGAGCTGGCGTTCGTTGCCCGAACCGAGCAGGTCCGCCATGCCTTCGAGCTCGCGCATCAAGAGCACGTTCGCTTCGCGTGCGCCGCTCACGCCGGAGCTCAGGTCGCGGACCGCGCGCATCAGGGTGCTCAGGCTCGCCTCGGCCCGGCTGCTGGCCGAGATCGCGGCCAGCATGTGCTGGCTGCTTTCGGCGGAGCGAGGCCGCTCGGAAGCGCCGCGGGGCAAGGGGCGATCGCTCTTCTTCTCGGGTTGCGGGGCGGGGCTCACTTGCGGTGAATCGGCGGGACGCGACGGAGTTTCCATGTTTCAGCCAGAGAGCCCTCGGGGAAGAATCCCCAGTCTAAGAATGCTACGCTGTATCCAGGGCGTTGCACCACCTTAACGCTGGGGCAATCGCGACTCCGCCATGACTCTCGGAAGCGGCCCGAACGTTCCCTATTCCGACCTCGATCGCAGCCTCTCCCGACTGCGTGAGCAGGCGCCCCGTCTCGGACGCCTTCCCGCCGCGGAGCGGGGCCGGCTCCTTCTGCGCATTGCTGAACGCTTTCACGAGCTTGCGCCTCGGTTCGTCGAGCTCGACTGCCGCGCGAAGGGCATCCCGCTCGGGAGCTCGCGGGAGGGGGAACCCGGGTTCGATGGTCCGGCGATCATCCTCCGGTACCTCGCCGAGCTTTCCAACACCCTCACCGGTGAGAAACGGCTCGCGCCTTCCGCGGTTCGCGAGCAGCACGGTCGCCGCATCGTCACGGTCTCCCCGCGCGACGGCTACGAAGCACTGATCTTTCCTGACTGGAAAGCCGAAGCATGGCTCGAGGCGGGATACGAGGGTCCGGCCTCGCGCTCGCCGCACGACCTCGCTCATCTCCGCGGTGAGGTATCGCTCGTCCTCGGCGCGGGCAACGTCGCATCGATCGGTGTCGTCGACGCGCTGCAACAATGTTTCGTGTTCGGCCGCGCGTGCTTGTTCAAGCCGAGCCCCGTCAACGCCTACCTCACGCCGCTGCTCGAGCTCGCGTTCGCGCCGCTGGTCAAGGAGGGGTGGTTTGCGTTCGCGCAGGGTGGGGCCGACGTCGGCGCCTACCTCACCACGCACCCGGCCGTCGACGCCGTCCACGTGACCGGCTCGCGCGAAACGCACGAAGCGATCGTGTGGGGCAGTGACCCCGCCGCAGCGCGAGCCCGCAAGGCGCAGAACGCGCCGCTCTGCGCGAAGCACGTCACGAGCGAGCTCGGCAACGTCAGCCCGGCGGTCGTCGTTCCGGGTCGTTGGGAAGAGCGCGACATCGAGCACGCCGCGCGCAGCATCGCCGGCTCCTTCACCTTCAACGCCGGGTTCAACTGCAACGCGACCAAGCTCGTCGTCACTCCGCGCGGCTGGCCGCTCCGCGAGCGCCTGCTCGCCGCCGTGGGTCGCGTCCTCGAGCGCACGCCGACGCGCCGGGCGTACTATCCGGGCGCGTCCGAAAAATACGCACGCTTCACGAGCGACCTCGGCCGCGTCCAGAAATTCGGCGCGCCCGCCGAAGGCGAGGTCGCCTGGGCCCTCGTGAGCGACCTCGATCCCGAGAGCAACGCCGCCTGCTTCGACCACGAACCCTTCTGCGCCGTCCTCTCCGAAGTCGCGCTCCCGCATCCGGATCCCGTCGAGTTCCTCGCCGAAAGCACGCGCTTCCTGAACGAGCGCGTCTGGGGCACGTTGAACGCGATGCTGCTCGTGCCGCGCGCCGTCGAAGCCGACCCGACCCTCGCCGCTGCCCTCGATCGCGCCATCGGCGAACTTCGCTACGGTTCCGTGTGCGTCAACGTCTGGCCCGCCGCCGCATACGGCATCGGCACGCTACCGTGGGGTGGCCATCCCAGCGATACACTCGCGAACGTGCAGAGCGGCGTCGGCTGGGGCCACAACGCGCTCCTGCTCGAAGGTGTCGAGAAAGGTGTGATGCGCGCCCCGCTCGTCCCCCTCCTGAAACCCCTCTGGTACGCCGACCATCGCACGCTCCCCGATGTGGCATCCCGCTTCTCCGACTTCGCCGTAAAACCGAACGTCTGGCAGCTCACACGTCTCGCTGGAGCCGCGCTCCGCGGTTAGTCGCCCCGCTCCGTTAACCGACCTCGGCGAGGGAAGGCGTGACCCCCGCAGCGAACTGATGCAAGATAGGTGTCGAAGTTCGCGCTCGCGCGCGCCAGCGACCGCCTCGGGATGCTCAGGAAAACCCTGATCAACGCCGCGCTAGCGGCCGCCGCATGCAGCGTCTACGAGCCGTCGTTGCTCGAAGGCCCGGAAGACGGCGGCGCGCCGGGAGACGCGGGCACGGGCGGAGACTCCGGCGCTAGCGCCAATCCGGGCGGCAGCGCGGGTTCCGGGCGGGGCGGCTCTTCCGGCTCGTCGGGCAACACCTCCGGCGAAAGCGGCGCCGGCGGCGGCGCACGGCCCGAAGCCGGTGAAGCCGGTGCAGGTGGAAACGAACCCGCCACCGGCGGAGCCGGCGGCGAAGGCGCTTCGGAAAGCGGCGGCGAAGGCGGCTCGCCCGCGAGCGGTGGACGGGGCGGAGGCGGAGGCAACGTGGCGGGGAGCGCCGGTGCTGCGGGCAGCGCCGGTGGCGGAGCGGGCGCAGGCGCGGGAGGCAGCGCCGGAGTGAGTGGCGGAGGCAGCGGGGGAACGTCTGGAATCGGTGGAACGTCCGGAGCCGGCGGCTCGAGCGGCACGAGCGGAAGCGCAGGTAGCGGCGGCAGCGGCGGCAGCGGCGAAACATGCACCGGCGCCACCGGTTGCGCCCGGCTGTCGGTCCCGCTCACGGGCGCGACCCAGCGCACCTTCTTCGTGATCGACCTCCCGAGCCTCACGAACTTCACGAGCGCGACCCTGAGCTTCCGCGTCCTTCCCGTCTTCGCGAGCGGCGGTCGAATCCTCGCCTTCGTCCAACACGGCGGTACGCCCCCGGGCGACTACAACCTCATCCAGGGCGGCCTGCGCACCCTGAGCTCCCTGAGCGGTTGGACCACCGTCACGTGGGATGTTGGCGCGACCGTCCCCGGCTTCACCTTCGACAAAAGCGTCATCAAACGCATCGGCATCGAGGTTTCCGGCGGCGGCTCCACCTCCTGGAACGATCCCACCGTCCTCTACCTCGACTCGATCACCATCACGGGCCCTTCGGTCGGCCCCTACCACTTCGGCGACGCGTCGACGGTCGACTCGGACACGACCCTACCGAACATCCTCGGCATGGCGAACAACACAGGAGATTTCGTGCCGGGGTCGACGCTTGCTTGGCTCGGGCCGTAGTCCGCGGGTGTCGACCCCGTCACTCGGCTTGAATCGTTGCAGTATCGACGCTCGAGCTGGAATGGCTGCCCCCACGTGGGACGGCGAAGTACGTCCCGTCGTGCTCGGGCCTACGGCCTCCGCGCGACGGGCGCCCCGGCTAGCGCCCGCTGCGCGGGCGCGGGGGCGCGACGGCGTCGGGCACTGCGGGCGAGCAGCGGAACGCATTGGCACGCTGGGGTGCGGATCCACGCTGCGCTGCACGTCGCGGGTGACGTACGGACCGAAGCCCAGAAAGGCGTGCGACGCCACGTGAAAGAGCAACGGAGCTACTGACCAGTCGAGAGTGGACCTCGAGTCAACGGCGAGAGTCGTCCTGTCATCCGGGAGG
>DASXWF010001100.1:0-6983 GCA_036503835.1 Polyangiaceae bacterium
CTCGCGCAATCCGAAGGACTACCAGCCCTCGAACATCACGTTTTCGCACCTCGAGCCCTACTCCGGCACCCGCCTGAAGAAGCGGGCGAAGTACGAGGCCATGGCGGAACGGGCGCTCTCCGATCTCGGCGGCTGGCTCACGTCCGGCGCCGGCGAGATACGCGCCTCGGCCGGCTGAAAACGACGGGCTCACCCCGCGGAGTAGCCGCGAACGGCGCTTCGCCCCTCGGGCCGGGGTCGGCGATTTCAGCGTCATTGAAGCGCCGGCCCGCGAGACTTTGCCAGCGGCTCGAGGGAGACTTACGTTGGAACGGTCCGAGGTCGTCGCGGCGCTCGGGCGCCGAGGCGTCCCCGGAGCAAACACCATGCTCCCAGTCGATTCCCTCGTCGAGCTCGTGAAGAGCTACCACCCGGCGGCCGACATCGACCTCATCCGGAAGGCGTACCGCTATTCGGAGTGGGCGCACCAAGGCCAGCTCCGGAAGAGCGGTGACCCCTACTTCGTGCACCCGGCGAGCGTGGCGAGCATCATCACCGAGCTCCGCCTGGATACCGCGAGTGTCTGTGCCGGGCTGCTCCACGACGTCTTGGAGGACACGCGCGTCAGCGCGGCCGACCTGGAGCGCGAGTTCGGAACCGAGGTGACGACGATCGTCGACGGCGTCACCAAGCTCGGGAAGATCAACTTCAGCTCGCGGGAGGATCGCCAGGCCGAGAGCTTCGGGCGCATGGTGGTCGCGATGGCGCGCGACTTGCGCGTCCTGCTCGTGAAGCTCTGCGATCGGCTCGACAACATGCGCACGCTCGGCGCGATGAAGCCGGAGGCGCAGGAGCGCATCGCACGCGAGACGCGCGAGATCTACGCGCCGCTCGCTTCGCGGCTGGGCATGCAGCGCGTGAAGAGCGAGCTCGAGGATCTGGCCTTCAAGTACCTCGAGCCGGACATTTACCAGTCGCTCGCGGGCAAACTCACCAAGACCGCCAAGGATCGCGATCGCTACATCGAGAGCGTCTGTCGCACGATCATCTCGCGCCTGGCGGAGCAGGGTTTCGCCGCCGACGTCACGGGGCGCGCGAAGCACATGTACTCGATTCATCGCAAGATGAAGGACCAGGGCTGCGACTTCGAGCAGGTCTTCGACATTCTGGCGTTTCGCATCTGCGTGGAGTCCGTCGCCGAGTGCTACGCGACGCTCGGCGCGATGCACTCCCGCTGGACGCCGATTCCAGGGCGTTTCAAGGACTACGTCGCGCTCCCCAAGCCCAACATGTATCAGTCGCTGCACACGACGCTGATCGGGCCGGGGCGGCAGCGCATCGAGATCCAGATCCGCACGCACGAGATGCACCGCGTGGCCGAGCACGGCGTGGCCGCGCACTGGCGTTACAAGGAGCGCATCTCCGGCGGCGTCGACCCGCGCGACGCGGAGAAGTTCACGTGGCTGCGCGAGCTCGCCGACTTCCAGGCGAACGTGAAGGATCCGGTCGAGTTCCTCGAGAGCGTCAAGATCGATCTGTTCCCGGACGAGGTGTACGTGTTCACGCCGCGCGGCGACGTGCGCGTGCTGCCGCGCGGTTCGACGCCGATCGATTTCGCGTATGCGATTCACTCCGAGGTCGGCGAGCACTGCTCGGGCGCGCGCGCCAACGGGCAGATCGTGCCGCTGCGCTACAAGCTGAAGAGCGGCGACGTGATCGAGGTGATGACGTCGGGCAACCAGCAGCCGAGCAAGGACTGGCTCGACTTCTGCGTGACGACGCGCGCGCGCTCGCGAATCCGCTCCCACATCCGCGCCGATCAGCGCCAGAAGAGCATCAACCTCGGGCGCGAGCTGCTCGAGGCCGAGATGCGCCAGGCGGGTCTGAGCTACGCGAAGCTCAACAAGAACGAGGACGAGTCGAAGCGCGCGGCCGAGCGCTTCGGGGCGGGGAGCCTCGACGAGCTGCTGCTCACGATCGGCTACGGCAAGGTGCACAGCGAGGAAGTCGTGCTGGCCCTGCAGGACAAGGGCGACGGGGGCCCGGAGAGCGAGCCGCCGGCCGAGCTCCGCACGAGCCGCATCGAGCAGTTCGTGCGGAAGGTGACCGGCCGCGACCAGGCGGGCATCCGCGTGAGCGGCATCGACGACGTGCTCGTGCGCTACGCGCGTTGCTGCAGCCCGCTGCCGGGCGACTCGATCATCGGCTTCATCACGCGCGGGCGCGGCGTGACCGTGCACCGCCGCGAATGCCGCAAGGCGCTCGACATGGATCCGGAGCGCCGCATCGACGTCTCGTGGGACTCGAAGGCCAAGGTGCAGCGCCCGGTTCAGATCTGCGTCACCACCACCAACAAGCCGGGCATCCTCGCGACCGTCAGCCAGACGTTCAGCGCTCAGAGCATCAACATCAGCGAAGCCAACTGCCGCGCCGACGACGACGGCCACGCGCGCAACGTCTTCACCTTCAACTGCAGCGATCTCGCGCAGCTGAAGGGCGTGATCCGCGCGCTCCAGCGCGTGAACGGCGTCGTCGAAGTGTCCCGTATTTAGAGTCGGGACTCCTCTTGGCGCTCGACGCAGCCGGATGGGTTGCGGTGACCGTAGGCTATTTTTTTGCCGCCAAGAGCGCCAAGGCCGCCAAGGGATTGGGGGTTAGTTGCGCGACTGAACTACGAGAACGTTCGCGTGCAGGCCCGAGCCCAGAAAATCCGCTGGCGCTCTTGGCGCTCCTGGCGGCAAAATCCCCGTCTCAGGCGCCGCAAGACAACCGGCTGGATCGAGCTCCAAGCCCACCAAATCTAGGGACGGGTCTTGGGGCGCCACTGGAAGGTGTCGACGAGTAGCGGGTCGTCGGGGCGGCCGAGGGGGTCGGCGAGGCCGATGCAGTAGCCGTCGATGCCGAGGCCGTCGCCGCGCACGCGCAGGCGCAGGAAGTGTTTGAAGCCGGGGTGGTCGAGGGCGGTGAACGCCTGCGTGTGCTCGAAGCCGAAGCGCGTGAGCAGGGTGAGGTAGGCGCCGAACACGTAGGTGCCGAGGAAGATCGAAACTCCGAGGGTGAGGAGCGCGACCAGCGCGGCGGTGGCGGTCACGCCGAGCTCCCGAAAGACGTGCACGAGCAGGAGTGAGGAGAAGACGGGCAAGAGGGCCGTGATCGCGGCGGCCGTGAAGGCGAGGGGCAGCACGGATTTGCGGCGCCGCACTCCGCCGATCAACGCGAAGATGGTGCCGAGCACGAGCGTCGTCGCGACGGGGGCCGACAGGATGAAGCCGAGCTTTTTGTAGAGGCTCATGCCGAAGGCCATGCCGGGGACGTACAGGGCGAGCAGCACCAGGTGGGGGAGGATGCCCGAGCGGCCGGCGGCGATTTTCCAGGGAGCCTGGCCGAGCAGGCTCCGCGATTGGCGGGCGTCCGGCCAGCTCTTCTGGCTGGGGAGACCGCCGTCGACCATGCGCGCCGGGTGCAGGAAGGCGCCGCCGCCGCCGGCAATCACGTGGAGCAGTCGCTCTTCCTCGAGGCGCTGGTAGTGGTGGACGTCGCCGCTCAGGAGGAAATGGTCGTGCGCACCGAGATCGATGCGCAAGCTCTCGAGCATGGCGGTGCCGCTCTGGCTCGCGACGCCGAAGCGGTAGAGCGGATCGGGCAGCAGCATCCAGGTCGCGAGCTCCGGGTGGTCCTGGTAGTGGCCCATCAGGAACAGGCGCTGGCGCGAGTCGGGAGTTCTGAGCTGGCGGTCGACGGCGAGCAGCTGGATGCGATCGGAGATCGGCAGCACGAAGTAGCTCGCGTTCTGCACGGGGGTGTAGCCGTCGAGCACGAGCGTGTGCGGTTTCTCGATCTTGCCGCCGCGCACGAACTCGCGTGCCCAGTCGGCGTAGTGCTCGAGCATGACCTGCGAAACCCCGACGAGGCTCGGGCGCGCTTCGATGTCGCCGGGAGCGCGGCGCCGGAACAGGCGCGCGAAGCCGTCGAGGCCGTCGTACCAGTCGTGGTTTCCGGGGATGGCGAGCAGCACGCGCCGGCGGTCGTCGCGCGGCAGGGCGTCGAGCACCTGATTGAACGGTACGACCACGCGGTTCGTGATTTCCTGTGCCGTCGCGACGGGGTAGGCGGTGTCGCCGCCGAACAGGAGGATGTCGCCCCGCGGGGCGAGCAAGGTCTCGCCGGGCCGGTCGGGGTCGGGCAGCTCGTACGGCGCGAACAGTAGCTGGGCCGTGGCTCGGCTGACGGCCGAGTCGTCGCCGGTGTCGGCGATGAAATCGATCCAGACGTCGCGCTCCAGGGCTTCGAGGAGCGACGTCGCTCCGCTCTTGCCGCCGAGCTCCCGGGAGACGTGCTCGAGCAGCTCGAGCGGAGCGTCGGGCGTCATCCAGTCGCGCGAGTCGACGTCCTCGGTCGCGATGGCGGCGGCCAGAAAGTGCCGCAGGTGGCCCCAGAAGGAGCGCACCCCGAACCATTTCACGCCGCGTGGGAACGCCGTGCCGCGCGTGAACCGCCGGAGCGGAGTCGCGTCCGGCGGGCGCGGCCGGCGGGGAGTCGCGCCTTCGGACAACGCCAAGGGCTCGCCTGCTACTGCCCGACGACGATCGTGCAGGTCGTCGCGTACACGCCGAGGACGTCGAAGTTGTCGTGATCGACGTGAGCGATCTGAGTGATGCCGCCCGCGGCCTTGGCTGCGCTGATGGAGGCGTCACCCACGGCGACCATGCCGAGGATGGAGCTCGCACAGGACTCGCCGATCTTGGCGCCGGCTCCGGGCCCGACGTTCCCGCCCATCTTGTAGCCGGAGTAGACGAAGCCGGACACGAAGCCGTTGCCGCCCTGGGCGACCGCACACCCGCCGAACAACACGGAGAGCGCGAAGAGGGCGATCGAGGCGATGCGATGGTTCATGAGAGCTCCTGCGCGTTCGTCCCGTGGGTTATGGGACGAGCGGCGCCAGCATATCCGCAAAAGGTCTCAGCGAACCACCACGATCGGGTGGCTGCCCCAGTGCGTGCGTTTCGGGGCCTCCAGCCCGAGCTCGAGCACGAAACCCGTCATCCACGCGTCGTCGCGGCCGAGCCAGCGCCACAGGTACTCCCGGTACGCGCGTAGGGAGAACCGGACGCGGCCCGTCTTCACGCCGAGCTTCGCCGTCGCGCGGGGGGAGAGCCCCGAGAGGCTAAAGTCGCCGTCCGAGATATCGACCCCGATGGGGGTCACCGAAGGGCCCACGCCGATCTCGACGGGGCCGAGGTGCAGCCCGGCCTCGTAGGTGTAGCGCGACAGCTCGAGCAGGAACGACCAGCGTGAATGGATGTGAAGCTCGAAATCGCGCTGCATGGAGAGCCAGAGCGGGCCCTTGCTCTCGCGTTGCGTGAGAGCGAGCCCGAAGCTTCCGCCGCGGAGCGGCGTCACGACTCCGACCTCGCGCAGGCTGCTCGGGCCGCCGAACAGCACGGTTTCGCGCGCCGAGAGCAACGGGTCGAAGAGGGCCCAGCGCCGGTGGTAGTACGGGATCTGCGCGGGGGGCTTCGGGGCAGGCGGCTCCGCGGTCGCGGGCCTCGTGGCGAAAAGCGCCGCGAACCAGAACGGCACGCAAAGCGCTTTCGGTCCCGTGCACATGGCGGTTTTGGCCCTATACCATTCTTGCGCGCGCCCGAGCCGCCGCACCAAGCCCATGGCACACCAAAATCCCGACGAGGACGAGATTCGCTCTTTGCTGATCGCAGCCAAAACGATCGCGATGGTCGGCGCGTCCTCGAAGCCCGATCGGCCCTCGTACGGTATCTTTCGCAAGCTCGTCGGGGCGGGCTACCGCGTGATCCCGGTGAACCCGCTCGAGCGGGAAGTGCTCGGCGTGCAGGCCTACCCCAGCCTGCTCGAGGTGCCGGACCAGGTGGACATCGTCGACGTGTTTCGCCGGCCCGAGCACACGCCGGAAATCGCGGCGCAGGCGGTGGCGATCGGCGCCAGGGCGCTCTGGCTCCAGAGCGGGATCGTCAACGAAGACGCGGCGGCGCGCGCGCGCGAAGGCGGTCTCGTCGTCGTGATGGATGAGTGCATCGGGGTCAAGCACGCGCTGCTGCGAATCCCGAAGAAGGAAGAGGCGTGAAGACTCACGGCGGCGGGTGTCACTGCGGGCGCGTGCGCTTTCGCGTGACGGCCGAGCTCTCCGAGGTCTTGCTCTGCAACTGCTCGCTGTGCACGATGAAGGGGTTCTGGCACCTGATCGTGCCACCTTCCGCCTTCGAGCTGCTCTCGGGCGCGGACGCGCTCGCCGTGTACCGCTTCAATACCGGCGTCGCCGAGCACCGTTTCTGCAGCCGTTGCGGCGTGCACCCCTTCTACACGCCGCGCTCCGACCCGGACAAAGTCGACGTGAACGCGCGCTGCCTCGACGACGTCGATCTTCAGGCGATCGGCCGAACCCTGCGCCCGTTCGACGGCCGGAACTGGGAGCAGGCGATGCGCGAGCGAGCGGGCTGACTTCGGAAGATCGGGGAAAATCCCTCCACGCGCCGGCGACCGCCGGAGCGCTCGTGCGTGAGCTATGCTGGCTCGAGATGGTCGGCTCGCGTCGCACGCTCGCGCTCGTCGCTTCGGCCGTGGTGTTCCCGGGCGTTGCGGGCGCGGCGACGCTTCCGGAGCACGAGCCGCTCGGCGTGCTCGTGGTGAGCGACGAGGTGAATCCTCACGGCCTGGCTGCGGCGGAACTGACGCAACCAGGCGATATTTCGGAAGCCCTGAACGCCCCGGACAGCGGCCTCAACTTGAGGGACGGCGGCGCGGTGGAGGTGTCGAGTCAGTGCGTGGACGACGCGCTCGCGGCGCTGGGCGCAGAGCCGGCGCCCGACGTGCTCGTCTACTTCGCGCATCGGCCGGCACAGGCGTGCGGCGGCGGCAATCAGCAGGCGGCGTTCACGAGCGCGGTCGCGTCGTTGCTCGCGAGCGGCGGCGGCGTGGTCGTGTTTCACCATGGATCGTACCAGGACCCCGGCAAGCAGGAGATCCAGCAGCTC
>DASXWF010001101.1:0-13330 GCA_036503835.1 Polyangiaceae bacterium
ATTCCCCGCGTGTGATCGGCCTGTTCGGGACCCCCACGGGCGCACCGACGCTGCTCACCGGCCAGCACGTCGCGTCGATGATCGGCGTGTTCACGGGCGCGGCGCACGGGCTCGTGCCGCACCCGACCGGCGCACTCACCGGGCGCGCGCTGCTCGACACGGGCGAATGGGGCGTTGTCGCCTCGAGCGGCGGTGGCGGGCCGACGATGCTCGCGGCCGGCCCGGTGCAGGCCGTCCAGTACAACGGCGGGTCGGGATTCGCTGGCGCGACTGGAATTCGCGTGATCGCGTCTGGGGCTGGCTTCGCGTTCGGCGCCGCTCCGGCCGGGACCGGCTCGATTGCTATCAGCTGGGACGCCGATCCGCCGCTTGTTGGAGCGACGCCCTCCGGCGGCATCGCGCTTCTCGCGCAATGGTCGCGGCACAACGGCTACGAACGCGCGTTCCTGCTCGGCGAAAACGACGCCGTGCAGAAGCTGTCCTATCACGTCGCAACCGGCGGTGAGCACGTCTGGGAGAATGCGGGAAGCCGAATTGCTGGGCTGACCCGTGAGCAGTTCGCGTTGTCGTCTGGCGTTCGCCTCGGCCTGCAACAGCTCGCCATCCCCGACTCTGTTGGTGACAAGCTCGGCGCCTGGACCGCCTCGGGTTTCGCGAACATCGCGACCGGCATCCGCGTCATCGCGAGCGGACAGGCGCTCAGCGTCGGAACGGGCGGCCCGATCCTCCACGCGAGCGGCATCGATCTCCGCCAAGGTGACATCCGCAACGTCCGCCGAATCAACGGCCTCGACGGAATCAAGCTCTACGGCGACCTGCCCGACTCGAACGCGAACATCACGGCTCCGAGTGGGACGGCGTGGATCATCCCCGAGACGGTCACGCAGGGGCGCGTCTACTCAGCTGTCCCCACGTCCGCCGAGCACGGCGTGTCGGTGCTGATCGAGAACCGGTCCGCTTTCGCGCACAGCATCTACAACACCGGCACGGGACTCGGCGCACCGAGCGGGTGGATCGCAACGCTTGCGCCGAGCGGCGGCATGTCGGTGCGGTTCGCGTCGGGTGCTTGGGAATTCGGCGCGAAGTACCAGCTCGGAGGATTCTGAAATGGCTGATAACACCGTTCTTCCGGGCACAGGCGAGACGTACGCTTCCGACGACATCGGCGGCGTCAAGTTCCCGCGCTCCAAGCTCATCTTCGGCGGCGACGGCGTCAACTCTGGCGACGTTTCGGCATCGAACCCACTCCCCGTCGCGCTCCCGAGTGGAACGAGCTTCGTCCCGAGCGGCGTGCAGCTCTTCAACCCCACGGGTTACTTCACGGTCCAGCCGCCGAGCGGTTTCGCGCAGCCGGTCATTGCAGCGGCGACTGGATTTCAAGCGACCGTGGGCATCCCGAGCGGCGTCCCCATCCTCGCCCCGTCTGGCCTCAGCGTCACGCTACCGAGCGGCTTTGCGGTTCCGGTCATCGGCACAGCAACGGGGCTCCGCGCGACGGTCACGATCCCGTCCGGCGTCGAAATGGTCGCGCCGAGCGGCGTGCGCGCGATCATCCCGTCGCTCATCAATGTCGGCTTCGCGACCGGCATCATGCAGATCGTCGCGCCCTCGGGGCTTGCCGTCACGGGCAACCTGAGCGCGTCGATCGGCACGGGCGTCGGCGTTGGCCTCGTTGCGTCCGGTCTGCCCGTCAATGGCAGCAACCCGCTACCCGTCACGCTCGTTTCTGGCGGCGACGGCGGGGTCCAGGGCATCGTTGCCCACGGTGCGGTCGGCACGGGCGTTTCGGACCCGGTGCTCGTCGGCGGCTACGCTTCCACGGCGGCCCCGAGCAACGTCGACGACGGCGACGCGGTCAATCAGTGGTTCGCCCCGAACGGTGCCGCGATGGTCGGTCTCCAGTCGGCCGGGACTATCCTCGGCGCCGGCCTCGGTGTGGCCGCGAGCGCTCTGCGCGTCACGATCGCCCGGGACTCGGAGCCTCTCGCCGTAAGCCAGGCGTCGGGAACGATCCGGAGCATCATCGCGAACGGCCCCGCGCTGGCCGGAGCTACGCCGACGGGCGCCCCGCTCTCCCATGCGCTCGTTGCCCACGGCGCCACGGCGGTCGCAAGCGGCGCGCTCGTTCGCCCGATGGCGGACACGCTCGGGAAGCAAGTCGTGCTGCCCGGCGCGCCCATCTCGGATCTCTTCCGCGGCATGGCGGGCGTCCAGGGCACGGGCTCGCGGACCGTCGCGGCAGCTCCGGGCTCGGGCATCAGCTACGTCGTCACGAGCATCCAGGCCGTGAACGCGTCACCGACTTACGCGGCGCGCATCGTCATCCACGACGGCACGGCGACGCTCCACGGCGGCTACTGCGGCGAGCGCGGCGGTGGCTTCGCTCCGAACGGTGGCCAGTTCCCGCTTTTCGTTGCTACCGCGAACTCCGCGATTCAGGCCGTTGCCCTCGCGACCGGCGCTGACATCGACGTGGTGGTCAGTGGCTACAGGATCCGCAACCCGTGAGTGCCGCCGCCCGACCTCTCTCGAGCGGGCCGTGGAACGAGCCGGTTTTCCTCGCGGTCTCGCCGAACGGCCGCTACTTCACGAACCGGGGCACGCCGTTCCTCATCCACGGAGACACGGCCTGGAGCGCAATCGTCAACCTCACGCAGGCCGAGATGCTCACGTATCTCGACGACTGCCAAACGCGCGGATTCACGGCCGTCGTCGTGAACCTGTTCGACGCGTTCTTTGCCACGGACCCACCGAACGACCGCTACGGGAACGCGCCGTTCGTGGGCACGCAATTCCAGTCAGCGATCACGACGGCCTACAAGAACAACGCGCTGTTCTTCACCCGAGCGGCGAAGGCTCGGTCGATCGCAGTCATCATCGACCCGGCCTACCAGGGTTTCGACGGCGGCGAACAGGGCTTCTACACCGCGTGCCAGGCCGCAACCGACGCGCAGATGCGGTCCGTCGGCGCCGAAATCGGAACGACGTTCAAGAACGAGCGAAACATCATCTTTTCGATGTTCGGTGACTACAACCCGCCGAGCCACGCACGGGTGAATGCGCTTCGAGCGGGCATCACCAGCACGCACCCGCGCGCTCTGTTCGGTGCGCACTTCGGTCCCGACGTGAGCGGCCACGATGTCGCTACCGCGTGGAAGCAGGACTGGGACTGGATCTACCGATACGGCGGGTTTGTCGATTCGCAGGTCACCGACGGCTTCAACATCGCCACGGTCAAGCCGGTCGTCTTCTCCGAGGGCTGGTACGAGGGCGAAAACAGCTCCACCGCGCTCGACATTCGTAGGCAAGCGTGGGGCGCGATGTTCGGTGGCGCGTGCGGCCATTGCTACGGACACCGCGACATCTGGGGTTTCGGAAACGGCTTGTTCCAGGTCGGCAGCTGGCAGAACGCCATCGCGAATACCGCGAACGTCGCCATCGCCCGGACGCAGATGGCGCACCTGCTCGCGTTCTTCGCTTCGCGGCCCTGGTACCTGCTCGTTCCGGACCAGGGGAACACGTTCATCACGGCGGGGCGCGGAACTGGCGGAACAGCGGGCTACGTTCCGGCTGCCGTCGCGAGTGACGGCTCCTTTGCCGGCGCTTACCTCCCGACCGGCTCGACCGGCGGCGCGATCACGGTGAACAAAGCGCGCATGTCCGGGGCGTTCTCCTGGACGTGGGTGAACTGCCGGACCGGTGCGACGAGCGGCGGAGCGAGCGGAGTCGCTGCGTCAGGGACGATGGATATCACCGCGCCGGATGGGAACGACTGGGCGCTTCGGATGGTGGTGGACTGATGCACAAGAACAACCAGGGCCAGGACGTTCGCGATGCTGTCGAGACCGATGCGTGGGTGCGCGACGCGCTAAGGGACGCCCACACCGAGGACGAGTTTATCGAGCGCGCCAAGGCGGCGGGCGTGCCGGGCTTCGTGGCGAAGCGACGGTTCCGCGAGCTCGAACAGAGTGGCGAACTCGAACGTGTCGGCGATCGGATGCGGGCGAAGGGCGGGAGGCCCTAATCCGTGGTCGCGTTCCGATCCGTCACCACCTCCGGCGCCGGAAACTCCCCGGATGGCACCGAGAACCATGCTCTGCCCGCGGGCACCGTCAGCGGCGATGCGGTCTCCGCGTTTCTTTTCACGGACAACTCGGGGGCGCATTCCCTATCGGGCGGGAGCTCGTGGGGATCTCCGGTCGAGACGCACACGTGGAACGGCGGCGCGTACCGCAGCTCAAGCTGGACGAAAGTAGCTGGTGGCTCCGAACCGGCGAACTACGTGTTCACGTTTACCGCCGGCTATTGGGACGCGATCATTGTTGCGCACTCGGGCGTCGATGCCGCGGCGGCCTTCATCGACGCCACGTCCAACACGGGAACGTCAACGTCGGCAACCGGGCTCGGCGTCACCGCTACGCGCGCCGATTCCTTTCTGCTGTGGTTCGCGATTTCCGGAACTGGAGCACGCAGCGGCGCCCCGACGCCGGGCACCTGGGACAACCGATCGACGTTCGACACGAACTTTTACCTGGACGATCGGGCCATCGGGGCGGGAGCGACCGGGAACTTTACGAGCGCCTACCCGAACCAGGAGTGGGTGGTGCACATCATCGGCTTGCAGGGTCCCGAGGGTGGAGGCGGCGGTGGCGGCGTCGTCCCCGGTCCGTCCGCCACGACCCCGCGCCGCACTCTCCTCGGCGTCGGCACCAAGCCGGTCCGCTACGGATCGATCTGGGCGTACCGCGAACGGGAGGCCGCCTAGATGTTTCCGTTCATCTGGTGGCTTCAAGGTGGCGCCGATCCGGAGGCCGCAGCAGCCCAGCACGAGGGCGGGTCTGACTTCTTTCGCCGCCGGGCCATCCTCTCGTCGCCCGAGCAGTGGAAGCCGCGCCAGGGCCTGATCGGCTGGTACGACGCCACCTTCGCGGCCTCTGCTTCGCTCTGGCTCGACAAGAGCGGGCGAAACAGCAACATGGTCACGGCCGGCGCGGATCCGGCCTACAGCGCGACCGGCTGGAACTCCGCGAAACCGGCGCTCGTCTTCACGCCCGACCAGCAGCTCAGAACGACCGGCCCCGTCCGAAACGACATCCTCGGCGGCCCCGGCTTCAGCGTGCTCGCGGTCGTCGATACGAACAACAGCGGCGACGCCAAGTTTCTGCTGCAGTGGACGGACGAGGCGGTCACGTTCATGGCCGTTCAGATCACGGCCGGTGGTCTGCTCAGGATCGACGACAACACCGCCGGGAGCGTCAGCGGAACGCTCAACGCCGAGGGGCGCCGGACACTCGCGGTTGCGATTGGTGGCGGCTCGGTCTCTACCTGGGTGAACCGTAGCCCGGACCTCGTGAACGAAGCGTTCGCGCCGGTCCTCAGCGCCTCGAACTACCTCGCGATCGGCGTCAACGCGAACGGGGTCAACGGCTTCAATGGCGCCATTTCTGAGATCCTGATCTTCAACCACAAGGTGACCGACCGAATCGTGGGGCTGTTCAACGCCTACGCGCGCGAAAAGTGGGGAGGGTTGTCGTGAAGGCGCCGGATATTCCGCTTCGTTACCGCACGAACGACGCGGCGGCACTCGCGCAGGACCTCGGTCGGCTCGCGGTTGGCCTCGTCACGTTCTTTCGCACGCTCCCGAGCGCACGGGACACGGTGCCCGAGATCGGGAAGCTCGCAACGGACGGGGCGATCCTCGGCTTCGGCACCATGGCGCGCGTCTCGCCACGCGACGGGCAGTGGATCACGCTGAAGCTCCCAGCGCCGAGCCCCGCGAACGGCGGTCGCGCGCTTCAGATCTGGCGCCTCTCTTCGCTTGGAGCGGTCGAGATCGTCGCCACTGACTGCACCGTGAGCGGCTACGAGCGGATCCTCCTGCTCGGGACCGTCGGTGTCACGACGTTCTATTTGGACGGCACCAACTACTCAATGGACCCGATCGGGGCCCTGAACTGGGGGTACGGCCTACATGCGGGGTAACAAGGATCGCCAGCTCATCGCCATCACGTGCGACAAGGGCATGAACCAGTCGACGCACCCGCGCCTTTCGCCGCCGGGGACGTTCGATCTCGTCCAGAACATGCGCATCCGGGGCAACGGGATCCTCGAGAAGCGCCCCGGCACCCGCGCCATTGGCTCCGTCTCCCAGGACGATCTCAGCCCGACCTTCACCGAGTCGCTCAACAAGGTCCCGAGCTTCATCGCGACCGACGGAAACGTGGGTTTCATCGGCGCGAGCGACGGGACGATCTACGCGCACCAGGAGCTCGACGACGCGCTGGTTGCGACCGGGAGGTTTTCGACGTGCCAGCCGGTGCGCAAGCGGGTGAGCTTCACCGCGGGGGCCGAGCGCGGCAGCGGCTACAGCGTCGGCGGGAAGCCCGCCCAAGTGGCCGTCAACTCCTCGGGGTATCTACTCGCGGCGCTCGTTGACGACGCTGGCGGCCTGAACGCCTACATCGAGACGCCCGAGGGCGTACGGGTGATGACCAAGCGCGTCAGCTCGGAACTGATTGCGCACTGTCGCGTCGTCGCACAGGGCGCGACGCTCTGCCTGTTCTGGAACGAGACGGACGCCCTTAGCTCCACCGACACGCTCTACGGCCAGACCTTCACGATCTCGAGCGGGGACGTGGCCGCGAGCGCCGTTGTGACCGTCGCGAGCGGCCTCGTGCCGATCTCTCGCATCGACGTGGCGCCGTCCGACGGGCAATGCGTCATCGCGTACACGCTCGAGGGCTCACCAAAGACGGTCACGATCGCGCGCCTGAACGGCCTCGTCCTCGTCGCCAGCGCGACGTTTACGACCACCGAGTTCATTGCCCCCTCGCTCTTCTCGAACGATACCAACGTCTTTTTCGCTTGGTTCGAGTCGAGCGCGCTCACCAGCAACTACCGCGTCTATCTGCGCTCGGACATGTCGAGCGTGCTCGGGGCCACGTCCGTTCCCGCAAGCGGCTCGGGTGGCGGCCCCGCGCTCATGGCAGACGGTGGAAACGATTCGACCGTGGCGTTCGTCGTGCGCCATCGGCACATCAGCGGCGCGATCTACCTCACGAGCTACGGCACGTTGACCTCGGGCGGGACGGTCACGACGGCCGGAACCCTGACCGGCATCGTCCCGATCTCGAAGCCCGACGAGCTCGCTCGCTTTTGGGCCGTGGCCTGCCAGAACAGCGCGAACTGCACGATCGCAAAGGTCGCCCTGCTGCGCGTTTTCCCCACGCAAGCGGCCCCGTCCGCGGGTGGCCCGTCCGGCGCCGTGATCGAGCTCGCTCTTGATGACCAGTTGAACGCGGATACCGCTCGGCTCGGCTGGGATGGGTTCGTTGGCGCCAACTCGTTCTTTAGCACCGCGGCAGTAGCCGCAGATCGCATCTACTTCCCGGCGCCGTTCGTTTTGAACGCGGTCGGCGAACGCAGCTTTGTCCGTTACGAAATGCTCCAATACACCGCGAGCGCCGTCCGTTCCGATTCGGATCTCGAGCCCGAATCGCACCGCTCAATCACGCGCGAGCCGGGGGCGATCGTGGTCGCTGGGCAACCCGTGGAGGCGTACGCGCAGCCGGGTGGCATCGTCGTGACATCGAGCGCCGTGGATCGGTTCGCTGGCTTTGGCTCGGCTGAGATCGGTTTCCTCGCTGCGCCCACCATCTTCTCGCTTACAGCCGCCGCGGACGCTACGGGCGTCGAGGCTGGCACCTACACCTACGTCGCCGTGCGCGAATGGGCAGACGCGCGCGGGCAACGTCACCAGTCAGCACCGTCCGCACCAGTGAGCGTCACGTTCGCCGTGGAGAGCGAGGTCACGATCGCCCACGACAACGGGAGCTCTTACATCGGCAGCGTCATGCCCGGGATGCGGAACAACGTCTACACGATGATGCAAACGCCGTGGACGGTCTTCTACCGGACGACCAACGGCGGGACGGAGTTTCACCGGTTGCCGGGCATCGCAGCCGACTCGACTGACTACGTGGACGACAACCCGGACGACGAGATCGCGGACGAAGGCTTCATCTACACCGCGGGCGAAGTGCTCCCAAACGTGCTCGCGCCTTCGTGCCGCTTCACTCGCCTCGTTGCGGGCCGCATCTGGTGCGGTGGCCTTTGGAGTCGCGACCAGATCGAATGCTCGAAGCTCATCGTTCCCGACGAACAGCCGGCGTTCACCGGGGACGCTTCGCACCGGCTCAGCGTCGGCCGGGAAGTGACGGCGCTCGCGACGCTGGACGATCAGCTCGTCGTGTTCACGGACGACGCGATCTATGCGGTGGCAGGAGAGGGCCCGAACGACCAGGGGATCGGTGGGTTCGTCGTCCGGAGCGTGTCGGTCGGCGTGGGCTGCACGGACGAGCGGAGCATTGCGGAGACGGACATTGGCGTTTTCTTCCGGAGCCGCATCGGCTGGTACCTCCTGCCCCGTGGCTTCGGGCCGCCGCAGTACGTCGGCGCAGCGATCCAGGACACGGCGGCGGATTACCCGATCCCGCTCGCCACGGCCGTACTCGACGCGAATGGAACGCGCCTTGTCCGGATGCTCGTGGCGGACGACGACGGGGCGACTCGGGTTTTCGCTTTCGACCTGAACTCGGGGCAGTGGTTCGTGGACACGTTTTTCGCGAACCTCGGCGAGCTCGGCGTCTGGCCCGAGGGCTTCGTGCTCTGCCGCGCGTCGCTCGACCCGGAATTCGGCGGGGCGGACCCGATCCTCATCGAAGACGCAGACCAGGACGGGGACGGCGCCGCGGGGGCGTCTGCCGGGTCGCACATTTCCCAGGTGCTCCGGACCAACTGGATCATGCCGGCGGGACCGGGCGGCGGGTCGGAGCTGAACCAGCTCGTCGTCGCTGTGATAGCCGCGGAGGCCGCGTCGCTTTCCGTGCAGATCGATCCGGATAGCTCGACAAGCGCGCACCTGGCCGCGTGGAGTCTGGCTGCAAGCGACGATGTTACATACCGATACCTGGTCCCGGCACTGAGGAGCGCAGTCGGTTACAGAATGTTACTTTTCGATTCGGCGGTGGGTGGACAACCGACTCGAGGTGTGAAGTTCGTCGCGGTTACGCTAGAATCCGTGGCTGACGGCGGACTCCGCCTGTCGAACGAAAGCGAGAAGGCGTAGTGGCTCTTTGGGACGACGTTGGCAATGCGCTTTCGGACGCGACGCACTCCACCAAGCAGGAGCAGTACGACGCCGCGAACAAGGACGGTGGCAACGCTGGCCCCGCGGGCGTCTGGTCCTACGACAAGAGCAACGACTACGCAAACTGGTTCTGGAACGACTACGGGCAGGCTGCCGCGGACCAGTACGGGGCTCTTGGGGCTCAACAGGCCGCCGCGTCGAACCAGCTCGCGGCTCAAAGCGCCGACTACGGACAAAGCTACTCGGCCGCACTGTCTGGCGCGGGGCAGAGCTACGGGAGCCAGCTCGCGAACTCCGGACAGGCGTACGGAAACCAGCTAACCGCCTCCGGCCAACAGCTCGGGAACCAGCTAACGAGCTCCGGCCAGCAGTACCTTGGAGCCCTCGCGTCGAACGCCAACGCCGCGCAGATGTACGGGCTCGGCGAGGCGAATCGCGTTCAGGGTGTCGGTTCGCAGTACGGGAACGCTCTAGCCGGCGCGGGCAACGCGATGATGCAGGCGGGAGCGGCGGCGCAGAGCCGAGCCCCCGCGTACCAGGCCGACCACTACAGCCAGAACAACGCGCTCAACCAGAGCAACGCCTACGCGCAGTCGCTCGCCGGCCTCGAGTCGCAACAGGGCCCGAGCGCAGCACAGGCTCAGCTCCAGAGCGGACTGAATCAGGCGCAGGCGTCAAACCTCGCGATGGCTCGAAGCGGTCGCGGCTGGGGCGGATCGGCTTCGGCTCAGCGCGCGGCGGCAACGCAGAACGCGGCGGCGGGACAGCAAGTCGCGAATCAGTCGGCGATGCTCCGTGCGCAAGAGGACGCAGCGTGGAGGCAGCGACAAGCGGCGAACTACGGATCCGCGGCCGGCCTTCAGCAGCAGTCCGGGCAGCAGTACCTCGGGCAGCAGAGCATGAACGCGCAGACGGCGCTCCAGGGGCGTGGTCAAAACGACGCGCTCCAGCAGGCGATGTACGGGCAGGGCGTGGCTGCGCTCGGGCAGGGGGCGCAGACTGCTCTGCAGGGGGCGACGCAGGGCGCGCAGATCGGACAGAACGCGTACGGGCAACAGCTCGGCGCGTACGGCCAGGGAATGGGCATGGCTCTCGGTGCGCAGCAAGCCGGCGTCAACGCTTCGCTCGGCGCCCAGCAGGCGGGCGGGCAGATGGCGATGGGCGGCATCCAGGCCGGCGCAAACACGACGCTCCAGGGACTCGGCGCGGGCGCACAGGCCGGCCTCGAGGGGCTCAACCAGGCGGGCAACCAGCAGATGCAGGGCTTCGGCGCGCAGATGGCGGGGATGGGCGCGCAGGGTCAGTTGTACGGCGCCGGGCTCCAGGCTTATCAGCAAGGGATCCAGAACTACCTGCAGGGCGCGGCAATCGATCAGGGAGTTTCGATCGCGAATGCGCAGTCGCAGAACAACATGCTCTCGGCTGGGCTCGCGGCGGGCGGCGCGCTGGTTGGATCTCTCGTTGCCCCTGGACCCGGGACGATCATCGGCGGCGCAGCGGGCGGCGCGGCCGGACAGGCGCTGTCGGGGTAGCATGAAGAAACCAGTCCAACCGCAGACGAAGCAGCCGAGCCTGTCCGCTCGGCGCAAGGCGTACCGATCTGAACTGTCTCGACTCGAGGAAGAGATTGCTCGCCTCGGAAAGAAGAAATCCGCGTGAACCCGGTTGGTCAGTTCGTCAGCTCCGAACCGGTCGGCCCCGGCGCGTACCGCTTCGGCCTGAAGGATGGGTCCAGCGTCATGCTGAACGGGGCGCCGGCGGAGGAGCTGAACCGGCGGATTACGGCGGGGATTCAGGCTCCGGCACTTGGTCCCGGTGCGCTCGCGGCCGGCCCGTCCGCTCCGAGTCCGAACGCTTCCGACGCGCCGACGGTGCAACAGAACGCGTTCGGCCAGGCGGCAGCGGCGCAGTCGGGGCAGACCGTCGAGACCACGCCCGGCGGCGGGAAGGTCGCGCGGATGCCGCTCGGGAACGCTCGGGCGCTGGTCGACGGCGACGCGGGGAACGACCCGCAACCGGCAGCCCCGGCCAAATCTGCACCGGCAGCAACGCCGGGAGCCTTGCCTCAGCAGTCGCCTCAGCAGCCCGGTACGCCCCAGAGCGGACCGGTTCCGCTCGGGTACACGATGGAAGCGATCGGCCCGAACGGACAGAAGGTCGTCGGGCCCGCCGTGCGCCAGCCGGACGGATCGATCGGCGTGTACGTCCCGCCGACCGCTGGATCTCCCGGTGGCTTCACGAAGCTCGGCAAGCAGACGCTCGAGCAGCACCAGACGGCTCGCGTCGATGCGGCAGATGCGGAGCGGCGCGCGGCGGAAGCTCAGGCGGCGGGGGTCCAAGCCGAGGCCGAGGGCATCGCTCAGCAAGCTGCTGCAGCGGAAGAGGCGAAGTGGCAGGCGGCCGTACGCGAAAACGACCAGAGCGAGGAGATCAAGGCCGTCGAGGCGCGCGTCGGGGATCTTCGGAATCGACACGTGAAGGCCCGCGAGATCGCGCAGTCCGGCCCGGTCGACGAGAACCAATACATGCGCGGCTCGCGCGGCGTCCTCTCGGGAATCGCGATGGCGATGAGTGCTTTCGGGGCGGTACTCGGCAGGTCGCCGAACTTCGCGCAGGAGTTCATCGAGGGGCAGATCCAAAGAAACATCCGGCGCCAGGAACTCGAGCTGCAGAGCAAGCGAAAGACCGAGGAGAATGCGCTCGGGGAGCTGAACCGGGAACTCGGGTCGATGGAGCTCGCAAAGGCGACGCTCGCGCAGATGACCCGTGAGCGTATCGCGGCGGATCGCGAATCCGCTGGGCTCAACACGAAGTCCGAGGCGATGAAACAGTACAACCTCGCCGCAGCCGAGGGGCTTCGCGCGAAGATCATTCAGGAAGACGCGAAGAACGAGATGCTCTTCCGTGAGCACGTGATGGGTAACCGCGCGTACTACTCGCAAGGTCGCGCGGGCTCGAGCGGAGGGTTTCTGCAGCCGACGCTCCAGGGCGTGCAGAACGTCAAGGATTTGCAGAAGCCGGACGCGGCGGGCGGCGCCGGTGCGGCTACTTCGGCTGGCGCAGTCGAGTCGCTGTCCGGAATGGCGCAGGCGATCGTTGCAGCCGACAAGATCAAGTCGAAGCTTGGCGCCGACTTGAGCGAGCGAGACGATCCGCTTGCAGGCCCGATCGATCGCGCCGCTCGGGTGCTCTCTAGCGACGCCGAGCGCCAAGCCGTCGAACTCGACCAGGCAACCACGGCGCTCGCGAAGGGCATCCAGAGCGCGTTCGGCAAGAGCGACCGCGACGCCGAGGATGCGCTGCAGATGGCGAGCGGCGGCGGTTCTTCGGCTGCCCGAGCGCGCGCGGCCGATTCGTTGCGCCAGCGCGCCGTCCAGCAGGCGCGCCAGCAACTCGCCGGGCTCCCTCCCGAGCAGCAGCGCCAGCAGCTCGCCGCGATGCCGCCTGAGGCCCGAGCGGCAATCCTCGGGCAGCAATGACCCAGCCCGCCGGC
The DNA here is from genome assembly GCA_036503835.1 of Polyangiaceae bacterium. Lineage (GTDB taxonomy): Bacteria > Myxococcota_A > Polyangia > Polyangiales > Polyangiaceae > PMG-095. The sequence goes on from DASXWF010001101.1 coordinate 12,642, forward strand.
CCCTACCCGTTCGCCGTGCAGACGGGTCCGGTCGCTCCCGGGCCAGCCGCGCCCCCGCTCGCGCCCCAGGGCATCGACTGGGCGGCCATCCAGGCGCAGGAGCAGCAGGCGTACGAGCAGGAGCGGGCCCAGGCTCAAACCGCCACCGAAGACGCCACCCGAGAAGAGGCCCGTAGAGCTGCCCTCCGCGAGGAGATCGGCGTCGTCGATACCGTCGGCACCCAAGCTGCCCGCGGTGCCCTCGACGCTCTCCTTGCCCCCGGTGCGCTCGTCGGCATGTTCGCGCAGGCCGCGGGCGAGGCGTACCAAAACGACGCGGTCGCTCGCTTCGGCCGTGATCTCGGGCGCGCAGCTTCCGGCAAGTCCGCGATCGAAGCACTCGGCTTCGCTCTTGGCGACGTGGATCGTGCCGACCAGGCGCGACTTGCGATCGAAAAGCAAGAACAAGCCCGCCCGACCCTCGCGATGGTCTCGAAGCTCGCCGGCACGACCGCGTTCGGTCTCAGCCTCGGCCTCGGTAGCACGGCGTCGAAAGCGCTCCCCACGATCGCGGCGAACGCAGCGGAAGGCGCGGCCGGTGGCGCCCAGATCGCCTACGAGTCGAAAGAGGATCTGCCGCTCCGGGACGTTCTCACGGCATCCGCGATCGGCGGACTCCTCGGCGGTGGGCTCGCGGCGGCCGGAGAGGG
>DASXWF010001102.1:0-5663 GCA_036503835.1 Polyangiaceae bacterium
ATCGACATCGACGTTGGTTTGCACCTACGCTTTGTCATTGGCCTCCTTGTCTTCTCGTGCCCGCCCCCACGCTCTCCGTGCATGTTCCACGCAAGCCAATGCCTCACCTACGCTCGAGCTCATCGGCTCGCACGCAAACGCCTCGAAGCGCGCATTCGATCGGACTCTTCCATCTCGTGCCCCCGCTTCGAACCGTCCCGTCAACACTACCTGTCAGCGCACGCGGGAGAAGCGCAGCCCCAAGCGCTCGGGCGGCGCGGCGATCGTCAACGACGAGCAACTCCGCCGTCTACTTCGAGCACGTAGCCGCGCCGCCGAGCACCACGCCACTCCGTGCCGCTTCGATCAGCGTGACGCCACCGTGGCGTGGCCCGCCACGACCTTCCCGCCCCCAACGCACCAGCGCCGTCGAGTCCTCTCCGCTTTCCGCCTCCCGGCGTACCCATGGCGGGTCGGCGCTCTCCACGAGCTGGGCCAGGTAGCGTTGCCACTGCTCACCCCGCAGTGCCCCGTGCTTGTTGCGCCCCCGCGACTGCAAAGCAGGCGCAGGGCGGGCGCCCGTCGCGCGGAGGCCGAAGGCCGAGCACGACGGGACGTACTTCGCCGTCCCACGTGGGGGCAGCCATTCCAGCTTCAGCATCGATGCTTCCCCGCGCCGACCCGTGCGAGGGCCCCCTGCTTTCTCGCACCGACCCGTGCGGGGGCCCCGCGCTTTCTCGCACCAACCGTGCGAGGGCCCCCGTGCTTTCTTCGCACCCGGCCGTGCGAGGGCGACCCTAGAACAGACTGATCTCCGCCAGGGTCCGCTCCGCGTCCGCCCGGATCCTCGCCAGACCGCCGTCGTCGATGCCGAGGTCCGCCGCCGCCGTCTCGAGATCGAAGACGCCGACGAGGTCGCCCGGCAAGGCCTGGCCGGAAACCCAGGGACCGCGCACGGAAGCGCCGAAGCTTTCGGTGAGGTGATCCGCGATGCGGACGGCGCTCGCGACGCGGGCGAATTTGCCGGTGTGGATGTGGTGGTGGTGGCCGATGACCTCGACGACTTCGGCCGGCAGGCCCCAGCGCTGCGCGAGCACGAGGGAGGCGCGCTCGTGAAGGGCGTCGACGTGGGGCCAGAGGGTCGCGAGCGGCGGCGCCGATTCGCGTTCGACGTGCTTGACGGCCATGAGGAGGCCGGCGAAGCCCACGTCGTGGAGCAGGCCGCAGATGAAGGCGAGATCGCTGTCGATGCCGGCGCGCCGGCAGATGATACGGGTGATGTAGGCGGTCAGCGTGCTGTGACGCGCGATGCTCTCGACGGTGTCGCCGTATTCGTCGGAACGGAAGACGCCGCTGCGCAGGGAGACTTCGAAGACGGCGTCTCGCACGACGTAGATGCCGAGCCGCACCACCGCTTCGCGCAGCGAGCGGATCGGCGCGCGCCCGGCGTAGACCGAGGAGCCCGCCAGGCGCAGCAGGGCGAGCGCGAGCATTTCGTCGCGCTCGAGCAGGGTCACGACCTCGGCCACGTCCACGTCGTCCCGCGCGGTCAGCGACATCACGTCGAGCGCCACCGAAGGGAGCATGGGAGGGCGGTAGCCGGGGTCCGAGAAGGCGGCGAGTAGATCCTCGCGCAGGCTCTGGGCAATCAGATCCGCCACTCACGGGAGTGTAGCGGAAATCGGCTCACCTGGGCGGCGTCGTGTTCTCGGACGGCGTCGTGTTCTGCCCCCGGCAAGGCACGCGCAGGAAGAAGGTCGTGCCCTGGCCGACCACCGTCTCGAACCAGAGCTTGCCCCCGTGCTTGTCCGCCACGATCGTGCGAGCGATCGTGAGACCCTGACCCGTACCGCTGCGCCGTTCCTTGGTCGTGAAGAACGGGTCGAAAATGCGGTTGCGGATCGGCTCGGGAATGCCGGCGCCCGTGTCCTCGATCGAAACGATGACGGCGTCGCCGTCGAGCCGTGTTCGCACGGTGATGCGGCCTTTCTTGTCGGTTCCCTTGGTCACCTCGGCGACGGCGCGCGCGGCGTTCACGACGAGGTTCAGGACCGCCTGGTTGAGCTCGCCCACGTGACAGTAGACCGGGGGCAAGAGGCCGAACTCGGTGCTGAGGTGGGCGACGTGCTTGTACTCGTTGCGAGCGACGGTGAGCGTGCTCAGGATCGCGTGGTTCAGGTCGACTTCCGCCATTTCGCGGGGGTCGGGCTGCGCGAACTCCTGCATCGACCGTACCGTCGAGCGCATGCGCTCGATGCCCTCGATGCAACCGCCGATCGCCTTCGACATGTTCGCGATCGAGTAGGCGAGGTCGGCGTCGGCTTCGACCGCCTCGACGCACGACGCGGCCTCGCGGGCGTCCTCGCCGGCGCGGATCGCGCTCAGGACCGCCCGGTGCTTCTCCACCAGGAGGAACAGATCTTCGCTGGCGTCCCGCATGAACTGGACGCCGTCGCTCACGAACTGGATGGGTGTGCCGATTTCCTGCGCGACGCCCGCGCTCAGCCGACCCACGGTCTCGAGCTTCTCCGCGTGGCGAACCCCGATCTCCCAGTTCCTGCGCGCGCCGAGCTCGAACGCGGTGCACACGAAACGCCGCGGCTGCCCGTGCGGGTCCACCACGCCGAGCGCCGCGATCGAGAACAGCACGCGCACGCGGAGGCCGGACTTGGCGATCCAGGTTTGCTCGGTGCGGAGGGCGGTACCCTCCGGTGCGAGCGCCTCGGCCTCGACCAGGCAATCGGAGTCGGGATCCTCGAGCAGCATGCGCAGCGGCTGCCCGAGGAGCTCCCGCTCGTCGTAGCCGAGCAGGGTGAGCGCCGCCTGGTTGATGCTCGCGATCGTGCCCGAGCGCTCGAGCATGAGCAGGGCGCCGGGGGGTGCGTCGCGCACGCCCACGAGCGCCCCCGAAATCTGTCGCTCCGTCTCGCGCGCCAGGAAGAGCTCGCTCGTGCGTTCCTCGAGCAGCGACTCGAGCTCGTCGATGCGATCCTGCATGCGCCCGAACTGATGCTCGAGCTCCGCCGTGCTCCCTCCGGTCGGCATCGGCCGCGCGCCGGAGGTGCCCGAGGCGCGCGCCTTCAGGTATTCGCCGCTCTCGAACGTGAAAGCCGGCAGCTCACCGAGCGACAGCGCTTCGTCCACGTAGGCCCGGCTCTTCATCAAATGTCCCTTCCCGATGATCCGGCCGTTTTCGACGACGGTTAAGCCCGTAGCGGCGTGCCCCGTCACCCTCCGCGCACCGGTACGAAGGGGCTTTAGGTTTTCCCGAAATGAGCCGATCAAGTGTAGCGGGTACACTTGGCTCAGGCCGTAGGAAACGAGATCGCTCAGCAGGCGCCGCTGTCGGTGGCTGCCCTACAGATCGTCCAGGCGTCGCTGCGCGAGGACACGTCGGTCGCTACTCTCGCGGGTTACGCGGAGCGGGATCCCGCCTTCGCCTTGCGCGTGCTGTCGCTCGTGAACAGCGCGGCGTTCGGCGCAGCTCGCAAGGTGGGCGACGTGCGGCAAGCCTCGAGCCTCCTCGGCGTGCGGGGCCTGCGCAACATCGGTCTCAGCCTGGCCCTCACCGACATGGTCCCGCGCAACGGACAGGGCGATCTGCTGCTCTCCTGCTGCGTCCGGCGCGCGGTCGCGTGCCGGTTGCTCGCGCAAGCCACCCGGCGTCCCGATCCGGAGGGGCATTTCACGACGGGCCTCTTCCTCGACGTGGGCTTTCTGAGCCGCGCCCGCAGCGATATCGAGAGCGCCTCGCAGGTCGTGCGGCTGCCCGCACGCACGCGCGTGGTCTTCGAGCGCTCGCTCGGCCTTCTGGACCATGTCCGGCTCGCCAGCGAGGTCGCGTCGCAGTTCCACCTACCTCCCGACGTGCTCGAGGCCATCGAGCACCATCACGACCCGACCCCGCCCCCCGACGGCCTGGCGCAGCTTGCCTGGATCGCGGAGCGCGTCGCGGCGCTCTACGAGGGCGGCAACGCCGACGCACTGCGCAACGAAGCGCGAGCGGCGATGGCCCTGGTCGGGATTTCGGCGAGCGACGCCGACCAGCTCGCGGCGCAGATTCCCGGGCTCGCGGCGCAGGCTGCCCAGGGCATGGGCTGCGAGGGCGTCACCGAAGCGATGGTCGCGGCCACCCTGGTCGACGTGAATCGCAGCCTCGCCGAGCTGAACGAGAGCTACGAGGCGCTGGTCCGGCGGCTCGAGGCGCTGATCGGCGAGAAGGAAGAGCTGACCCGCTCCCTCGAGGCCGCGAACCGCGAGCTCGAGGTGCAGGCGACGAGCGACGCGCTCACCGGCCTCGCCAACCGCCGGGCCTTCGAGGCGGCGCTCACCCGCGATCTCGCGCGAGCGGACCGCGACAAGACCACCGTCTCCCTCGTCGCACTCGACGTGGACCACTTCAAGAAGGTGAACGACACCTACGGCCACGCCGTGGGAGACATGGTGCTCGCCGCCATCGGTCAGGCGCTGAAGAGCACGCTGCGTGGCGGCGACCTGCCGGCCCGCATCGGCGGCGAGGAGTTCGTCGCGATCCTGCCGAATACCGATCTGCAGGGAGCGGTCGTGACCGCAGAGCGGCTCAGGAAGCTCGTCGCGGAGCAGCGCGTCAAGGTGCCGGGCGGATCGCTCGGCGTGACGTCGAGCTTCGGCGTGAGCACGGTGCGCGGGCCGGGGTGCGTGGGAGGGGGGCTCGCGCTCAAGGAGCGCGCCGACAAAGCCCTCTACGCCGCCAAGCGCGGCGGCCGCAATCGCGTCGAAACCGAATAGCCGAGCCGCCCGGCGCGGCGCGCGACGTTCGGCCGGCGCCAGACGCGGGGCTGAAGGGCGCCGAAGCGGAGGCGGAGGTCGCATCGTCGCGACCGTCGCTCCGGCGCGGGCATCACGCGGTGCGTGCGAGCGCCTTGAGGCCGTGCGCCGCGGCCGGCTTGATCGACGGGGTACCCGCGCTGCCGAGCAGCGATTCGATGCTGCGGAGCGCGCGGCGCCCGAGAGCGTTGATTTCCCCGGCGCTCGAGCCGCACGACTCGCATCCTCCACCGGCACCGAGCTTGTCGAGGAGCTCGCCCAGCGTCTCGCGCAGCTCGAGCAGCTCACCGCGCGCGCTGCGCCCGCCGCCGGTCTCGAAAACGAGCGGGGCGTCCCAGCCCGCGGTCACGTGCTGGAACGGTGGAGCAGGCTTGCTGAACAGATAGCCCTGGAACAGATCGGAGCCGAGAGCGATGAGCGCATCGCGCTCCTCACGCGTCTCGACGCCCTCGGCGACCACGCGGATCCCGAGGTCACGGCACACGCCGTTCAACGAGCGGATCAGGTGCTGGCGAGTCGGATCGTCGTTGACCCCCCGAATCAGCGACATGTCGAGCTTCACGATCTCGGGCCGCAGGTGCGCGAAGCTCGTGAGCCCCGCGTAGCCCGCCCCCAGGTCGTCCACCGCCACGCGAAAGCCGAGGCTCCTGAGCAGTTTGACGCGCTCGCGCACGTCCTGAAAACGGTCGAGCGACCAGCGCTCGGTGATTTCCAGCACGACACGATCGGCCACGCGCGAGAGCGGCGCGTCGGCCGCGTAGAGCTCGGGATCCGCGAGCTCGTTGCCGTGCACGTTCACGAAGATCGACACGCCCGGCGGCGCCTTCTCGATTTCCTCCGCGACCTTGCGCCGGATGGCCCGCCCCATCGGGATGACC